>JBFWNZ010000024.1:0-20715 GCA_050250795.1 Alphaproteobacteria bacterium
CCTGGATCGGCATCACCGCGGGGCCGTCGGAGCGCTTCCTGTTCGAGCGCAATCCCTATTTCCACCGCGTCGATCCGGAGGGCCGCCAGCTTCCCTATGTCGACCGCTGGGTGATGCAGATCGCCGACAGCAAGATCATCCCCGCGATGACCGGAACCGGGCAGTCGACCTTGCAGGCGCGTTATCTGCGCTTCGACAATTTCGCCTTCCTGCGCCAGAACGCGGAGCGCGCGGGCTACAAGGTGCATGGCTGGCGCATCGCACGCGGCGCGCATCTGGCGCTGTTCCCGAATCTGAACGCCACCGATCCGGTCTGGCGGGGGCTGCTGCGCGACGTCCGCTTCCGGCGCGCGCTGTCGCTGGCGATCCATCGCCGCGAACTGAACCGGGTGCTGTATTTCGGCCAGGCGGTGGAGAGCCAGAACACGGTGCTGGCCGGCAGTCCGCTCTATCGGCCCGAATATCAGAGCGCCTATGCGGCCTTCGCGCCGGAGGAGGCGAGCCGGCTGCTCGACGAGATCGGCCTGACGAAGCGGGATGGCCGGGGCGTCCGGCTGCTGCCGGACGGCCGCCCGCTGGTCATCGTGATCGAGACGGCCGGCGAGAGCACCGAGGAATCCGACGCGCTGCAACTGGTGCATGACAGCTGGCTGGAGGTCGGGGTCAAGCTGGTGACGAAACCGTCGCATCGCGACGTGCTGCGCAACCGCATCTTCGCCGGCGAGACATTGATGTCGATCTCCGCCGGCCTGGAGAACGGCCTCGCCACCGCCGACCAGAGCCCCCAGGAACTGGCGCCGACCAGCCAGGTCCAGTACCAGTGGCCGAAATGGGGACAGTATTTCGAGACCGGCGGCCAGGTCGGCGAGGCGCCGGACATGCCGCCGGCAGCCCGCCTGCTGGCCCTGTTCGAGGCATGGCGGCGCGCGCCCGACAAGGCGAGCCGGACCGGGCTCTGGCATGAGATGCTGGCGATCCACGCCGACCAATTGTTCACCATCGGGCTGGTGACGGGCGTGCTCCAGCCGGTCGTGGCCGGCCGCGCGTTGCGCAACGTGCCGGCGGAGGGCGTCTATAACTGGGATCCCGGCGCGCATTTCGGCATCTACGAGACCGACACCTTCTGGCTCGACACGGCCGCCAATGCCGCACCGAAATAAAGATGCGGGCGTGATCTAAATCATGGGCGCCTATCTCGTCCGCCGCCTTTTGGCGATGATCCCGACCTTGATCGCGATCAGCGTGCTGGTCTTCATCATCATCCAGTTGCCGCCGGGCGACTATTTCTCCAGCTATCTGGCCGAGTTGCAGAGCCGCGGCGAGAGCATCGACCCGGCGCGGATCGCCTTCCTCAAGCAGCAATACGGCTTCGACAAGCCGCTGCCCGAGCAGTATCTCCATTGGGTCCTGGGCATGCTGCAGGGCGATTTCGGCTATTCCTTCGAATACAACCTGCCGGTCTCCGAGATCGTGGGCGACCGGCTGGTCCTGACCATGATCGTGTCCTTCGCGACCATTCTGTTCACCTGGATCATCGCGTTTCCCATCGGCGTCTATTCGGCGGTGCGGCAGTACAGCGTCGGCGACTACAGCCTGACCTTCCTGGGGTTTCTCGGCCTCGCGACACCGAACTTCCTGCTGGCGCTCGTGCTCCAGTATCTCGCGCATCTGCTGTTCGGCACCTCCATCGGCGGGCTGATGGACCCGGCCTATATCGACGCCCCCTGGAGCTGGGGCAAGACGCTGTCGGTGCTGGAGCATCTGTGGATTCCGGTGATCGTCATCGGCACTTCGGGCACCGCCGGCATGATCCGCCGGCTGCGCGCCAACCTGCTGGACGAGTTGCACAAGCAGTATGTGATCACCGCCCGCGCCAAGGGCCTGCCGCCGCTGCGCGCGCTCGTGAAATACCCGCTGCGCATGGCGATCAACCCCTTCATCGCCGATATCGGCAACCTGCTGCCGCAGGTGATCTCCGGCGCCGCCATCGTCTCGGTCATCCTGTCGCTGCCGACGACGGGGCCGATGCTGCTGCACGCCCTGCAAAGCCAGGACATGTATCTGGCCGGATCCTTCCTGATGTTCCTGGCCCTGCTGACGGTGGTCGGCACCCTGCTGTCGGACATCGCGCTGGCCGCGCTCGACCCGCGCATCCGGCTGGGCGCGGGGGCGGGACATTGAGGGCCATCCCGTGAGCATGGATCGGCCCGGCGAACCGATGCCGCATTACGTCCATCCCGGCCCCTTCGATCCGGCGGCGGCGGCCGCGCTGACGCCGTCGCAGGAGCGCTACTACCTCGCCTCGCAATGGCAGCTGATGTGGTGGAAGTTCCGCCGCCACAGGCCGGCGCTGATCTGCGGCATCTTCTTGGTGCTGATGTATCTGTCGGTGCTGATTTCAGAGGTTCTCGCGCCCTACAACCTGCATCAGCGGCACACCGATTTCCTGTTCGCGCCGCCGCAATCGGTCCACCTGTTCCATCAGGGGCGATTCGTCGGACCCTTCGTCTACGGCATCGAATCGGCGCTCGACACCGACCGCATGCAGTGGCTCTACACCGAGGATCGCAGCCGTGTGCTGCCCTTGCGATTCTTCTGCCGCGGCGACGACTATCCCGGCGGCCGCTATCGCTTCTGGGGCGAGATTCCGGCCAGCCTGCATCTCGTCTGCCCGGCGCCGGACGGACAGCTCTTCCTGCTCGGCACCGACCGGCTGGGACGCGACATTTTGTCGCGGATGATCTATGGCGCCCGCATCTCGCTCACGGTCGGTCTGGTGGGAATCGCCATCAGCCTGGCGCTTGGCATCGTCATCGGCGGGCTTGCCGGCTATTACGGCGGCTGGGTCGATTCCGGCGTCCAGCGTCTGATCGAGGTGCTGCGGTCCTTCCCCGAACTGCCGCTGTGGATGGCGCTGTCGGCGGCGCTGCCGGTGACCTGGAGTCCCATCGCCGTCTATGTCGGCATCACCGTCATCCTGGGCCTGCTCGACTGGCCGGGGCTCGCACGGGCCGTCCGCTCCAAGCTGCTGTCCTTGCGCGAGGAGGATTTCTGCGTCGCGGCCCAGCTCATGGGCGCGCCGCCGCGCCGGATCATCGCGCGCCATCTGCTGCCCAGCTTCACCAGCCATCTGATCGCCTCGGCCACGCTGTCGATCCCGTCGATGATCCTGGCCGAGACCGCGCTGAGTTTCCTCGGGCTCGGGCTGCGGCCGCCGATCACAAGCTGGGGCGTGCTGCTGAACGAGGCGCAGAACATCAATGTGGTCGCGCTCTATCCCTGGCTGATCTGGCCGGTGGTGCCGGTGGTGATGGTGGTGCTGGCCTTCCAGTTCCTGGGCGACGGGCTGCGCGACGCCGCCGATCCCTATCGCTGAGCCTCAGCGCGCCAGGACGACCAGTTCGACCGGCGCCTCGCCGGGCAGCAGCGGCTCCTGCACGCGCTCGCCGTCACCCGACGGACGATAGCCCTGCCGCAGCGCCAGCGCATAGGTCGCGGCGTCGGTGACGGCGCGGCTGCCCAGCGTGCCGTTGCGCTTTTCCATCTTCGCCGCGAAATTCACCGGCTCGCCGATCACCGTGTATTCCAGCCGCTCGGCCCCGCCGACCGCGCCGAACACCACCCGCCCGCTGGACACCGCGATGCCGACCCGGATCGGTGCCGCGCCGGCGGCCGCCCGCTCGGCATTCCAGCCATCCGCCGCCGCGACCAGGGCCTCCACGGCGGACAGCGCCTCGGCGGCGGCCCTGTCGCTCGGAAGTGCTGCGCCGAAGGTGGCGAGAATCCCGTCGCCCAGGAACTTGTCGATGCTGCCGCCCGCGCGCTGGATCGCCGGCACCATCCGGCCCTGATAATCGGCCAGCAGGGCCATCAGAGCATCGGGGGGCATCTGCGTGCTGAGCCGGGTGAACCCGCGGATATCCATGGTCAGGATCGCGGCTTCGCGGGCCTCGCCCTGGCCGGCGCGGATCCGGTCCTCGGCCTGGGTGATCCGCGCCGCCACCTCGGGCGAGAAGAAACGTGCAAGGTCCTGCCGGGCCGCCTGCTCGGCCCCCGCCGCGACCATCAGCCGCCGTGCCCGCAGGATGCCGACCGCCAGCACGGCAGTCACCACGAGGATCGAGATCACCTTGTCGAACTCGGCCCCCAGCAGGATGCTGTTGCCGGTCAGATAGGCGACATAGTCGCGGGTGATCATGTCCGTCCCGCCGGCAAACGCGGCGTAGGCCGCGAGCGCCAGCCAGCCGACCGCCGCGGACAGCCCTGCCGCGACGACATAGAGCGGCTCGAAGCGCAACGCTCGCAGGGCGATGAAGATGAAGGCGTAAAGCAGGGTCGGCGCCTTCAGATAGAAGGTCGGCGGCTGCATATACTGGATGTGAAAGCTCCAGATCAGGACCATGAGCAATGTCATGTCCACGATCACCGACAGCACCAGGAACCAGGGCCGCAGGCGGCGGCGATAGGCGAGGGCGAGGCGCAGCAGGGTGAAGACGAAATAGAGCGCGAGCGCGATGGCGACGGGGGTCGTCCACGGGTTCGCCATATTCGTCTTGGGCGAGATCGCGTAAAGCGCGCCGAAGGTCAGCACGACCCCCAGCTGAAACCAGCCGATCAGCCGTTCGCTGTCGTCCTGCTGTGCCCGGATCGCTGCGCGCACGCGCGCCGGCAGCATATCCAGCCGTCCGCCTTGCCCATCCGGCATGCCGGCCTCCCCAGGGTCCGCCTCATGCTTAGCGCAGGCTCGGAAATTGCGCGAGATGTTCCAGCGTCAATGCCGGACCATCCAGAGGCTCGTTTCATACGCCCCCTCGGCCAGCGGCAAGGCCGCAAGAACCCCTTGCGCCAAAGCGTGGGCCATCCGGGTCGCCGCATAATGCGCGGCGAACTCGACCTGCCAGCCGCCCTGCAGAAGCAGGGCCACTGCAAGCTGCTCGTTATATCCGCGCCAATGCCAGTCGGCCGGATAGTCGTCGGGCAGGAAGATGTCGTGGACATGCACGGCCACACCCGGCGGCAGGACGGGAAGGACGCGGTTCAACAGCATGTCGACATCGCTGCCCGGCATCAGCACATGGCTGGAATCGATGAACAGGATGTCGCCCGGCTCCAGCGCCGCGAAGGGCGCAAGACCGGCGGCCTGCACCGTCGCGGCGCGATGCTCCACCCCCGGCACCCCTGCCAGCGCGGCACGCGGCGCCGGATCGATCGCCGTCAGCGCGGTCTCAAGCCCGCCATCGGCGACGGCGCGCGCCAGGAACCGCGTGGAATGGCCCGATCCGATCTCGACGATCCGGCGCGGGCGCATTGTCCGCACGGCCGCATACGCCATCGCCGCATCCAGCCGCGGGAACCAGTCCTGGGTCCAGCGCGGCGCCGGTGCCGGATCGTCGCCGATTAAGCTGAGATCGGCGGCCAGACCCTCGATCCGCACCAGCCAGTCCGCGAACCGTGGACGGTTCGCGTCGAACAGGCTCTCGATGTCCGCGTAAGGGCCGGCCGCCGCCCGATCGACAGCCGCGGCCGCAAGGCTGGGAATGACATAGGCGGTCTTGGCGATGCCGAGCAGGGCGGCCCCGCCCAGCAACAGGCGCCGGGATCGCTCGCGCCATCGCATCGCGCGCTTCAGAGCTGAAGGATCATGCCCTCGCGCGCCACCAGGGTTCCGGCACACGCCGCACGCGCGGCTTCGGCCACCCCGTCCATGAAGGCATCGTCATGCGAGGGATCGTGATGGAAGATGGCCAGCGTCTTGACCTCCGCGGCGGCCGCGATGCGCACCCCTTCTTCCCAGGTGGAATGCCCGAAGCCGCGGAACCGCGGAAATTCCGCATCGGTGTAGGCGGAGTCGTAGATGACGAGGTCGGCGCCGCGCACGAAATCGACGAGCCCGGGGTCCGGACTGTTCTCGGTGTGCTCGGTATCCGTGACATAGCAGGCCGCGCGACCCGCATATTCGATCCGAAACGCCGTCGCGTCGTTCGGATGGTTCAGCGGCTGCGTCCGCACCCGGATTCCGTCGCCCAGATCCAGCGTCGCGCCGACCCGGAAATCCTCATAGCCGACATCGGCGCGGAAGATGTCGGGTGGCACCGGAAACAATGGCGCCATCATCATCTCCACGATGACCCGCCGCAGCGTCATCGGCGGCGTCAGATGTCCCGCGCGCAGACGGATGCGATTGCCCGGCACGAAGAACGGCACAAAGAAGGGCAGACCGCAGATATGGTCGAAATGCGTATGCGAGATCAGCAGGTCGGCATCCACCGGCCCCCCGCGGCGCATGAGATCCAGGCCGAGCGGTCGCAGGCCCGTTCCCGCATCGAGAACGATCAGCCGGTCGCCGCAACGCATCTCGACGCAGGCCGTGTTGCCGCCATAGCGGACGGTGTCGGGGCCAGGACAGGCGATGCTGCCGCGAACGCCCCAGAACCGGACCTGAAAATCCCTCGGACCGGTCATCGTTCGGCCCGGCCGGACACGCATAGGGGGGATGCGGGCGAGCAACGAGTTGCGGACATACCGAGGTTACGGCGCGCGGGTTTCTCGAAACGCATGGTGCCCATACTAGCGGATGGCAGGCGGCTGCCATAGTCTTGCAACCTCATAACCCGCCTCCATCAACGACACCAGAACGAAGCGATGCGCAGCGAGGGCAACTGGACCGGCATCCTGTTCGGCCTCGGACTGGCCGTGTTCGCAGCCTATACACAGTTCAAGCTGCCGCCGGTGCTGCCCGAGATGCTGGGGCTGTTCGGCTACGACCGGATCGTGGCCGGAGGCTTCGTGGCCGTTTATGCCGTGGCCGGATTGTTGCTGTCGCTTCAGGTCGGCGGTTTGATGCAGCGGCACGGCGCCCTTCCCTATCTGTATGGCGCCTTCGGTTGCATCGGGGCCGGCACGGGGCTCGCCCTGCTGCTGCCGGACTGGCAGTGGATCATGCTGCTGGCCCGCGCGGCGGAAGGCGCCGGCTTTGCCGTGCTGGCGGTCGCCGGCCCCGCGCTTTGCACGGCCCATGCCGGGCCGCGCGGCCTTGCGCTGGCCTCGGGGCTGATTGCAATGTGGATGCCGCTGGGGGCGTTGCTCGCCAACGGGCTGGCGCTCGGCTTCGCAGTACCGCTCGGCTGGTCGAGCCTGTGGTGGGCCGGCCTGGCGGGAACGCTGGTCATGGTTGCCTGGACCGCTGCCCTGGCCCGGCGCGGCGGGATCGTGGCACCGGGCAGCCGCCATGCGGCCGCGGCGACTGCACCCGAACCGATGGCGTGGCAGCGGCACGCCATCGTCGTCGCGGCTTTCCTGTTCATGGTCTGGAATACCGAGGTTTTCGCCTGGATGTCCTGGCTGCCGGCCTTCATGGTCGAGGCCCATGGCCTGTCCGAGGCGAATGCCATGCTGGCTTATCTGCTGCCGATGGCGACGATCGGCATCTTCAATCTGGTCGGCGCCCGCATCCTGCGGACCGGCATGCCGGTTTCGCTGCTGTTCAGCCTGTCGCTGCTTGTCCAGATCGCAGGCTGGCTGCTGCTGCCGGTGCTGCATGGCTGGTCGCTCGTCGTTCTGCTGCTGGTCTTCGGCGCGGCGACCGGAATCAGTCCGACCTGCCTCTACGCCATGCCGGGGACGATCTTCGGCACGCAGCATGCCGGAACCCGCGCCTTCGGCATCCTCATGACCGGACGCAATCTGGGCGTTCTTGCCGGACCGCTTCTTTTGGGTGCGCTGGTGCCGCACCCGGACGACTGGCAGGTCGCCGGGATGGTGTTTGCCGCCGTTTCCGCACTAGCGGCATTGGGAGGCCTTTATCTCCACCGCCTCCTATCGCAGAACAATATTGCGGCCGATGCGTGATCCTATCCGGGATCAGGGAACGAGCTTATATCCGCCGGGCTCGGTAATCAGGATCGCAGCATTCGAGGGATCGCGTTCGATCTTCTGCCGTAGCCGATAGACATGGGTCTCCAGCGTGTGGGTCGTGACCCCCGCATTGTAACCCCAGACCTCGCCCAGCAGCTTTTCCCGCCCCACCGCCCGATCGCCGGCGCGATACAGATATTTCAGGATCGCCGTCTCCTTCTCGGTCAGCCGGACCTTGCGCTTGCGCGCCTCGTCGACAAGCAGCTTGGCAGCCGGCCGGAAGCTGTAGGGACCGATGACGAAGGTCGCGTCTTCGCTCTGCTCGTGCTGGCGGAGCTGCGCGCGCAGCCGGGCAAGCAGAACTCCCAGACGGAACGGCTTCGTAACGTAGTCATTGGCGCCGGCGTCGAGGCCCAGGATCGTGTCGGCCTCGCTGTCGGCGGCAGTCAGCATGATCACGGGGCTCTTCACACCGGCCCTTCGCATCAAGCGGCAGGCCTCGCGCCCGTCCATGTCCGGCAGACCGACATCGAGCAGGATGGCGTCGAAGCGATCCGTCTTGATCCGGTCCAGGGCCAGACCCGCGGTGGAGGCCTCGACAATCGCGAATTCCTCATGCAGCGCCAGCTGCTCCCCCAGGGACCGGCGCAGGGTATCGTCGTCATCGACGATCAGAATCTTCTTGCCGCTCATCTTTCGCCGCCTGTCGGCCGATTCGCCCCCGGTCCGTTTAGATCGAAGATCGGGGGACCGGGTCAAGCCTTCCGCGCTTCGATACGTCGGCCCGATCCATATTCGATCTCTTATATATACCTGGGAAAGTACTGATATCGAACGATTATATACAATATTAATAATATTTTAGTTTAATTGTGTCGGGGTTGGCCAAGAAGATCGATATGGCCGGCCGTGATATCCAATCGCCCCGACGCAGCGGCATCGAGACGCCGCTGCAACCAGGCGGCAGCGCGCGGATCGCCATCGGCATCCAGCGCCAGGCCGCGCAGATACGCGGCAGCAAGCCCCGTCGCGTCGCCGGACAGCCGCCAATCGCTGCGATTCAACGCCACGTCGTAGCCTGCATCGGCGAGCATCCTGGCGAAGCCGGCCGGTGCGTGCGGTCCGGCTGCGGGACCGAACCCCTTGTCGCGCTCCTGGTCGGCGGCGAACCGCGCGAGAATATCGGCATCGCCGGGATCGGGCGGATCGAGATGGATGCGCCCGTCCACGCTGAGCGCCATCAGCACCGGCAGACCGCGTGCCGCCAGCGCCACGGCAAACTGCGCGAGCCAGTTCAGGGAGACAATGTCGATAAAAGCCGACGCCGTCACGCCCGCGACGCCGTCCAGCAGCCGGTCCAACGGCTCCGTCGCGAGGTCGACGATCCGGCATTCCGGGCGGCCCGCAAGGCCATGCGCCGCGCCGAGAAGATCGCCGTCGGCGTCGACCAGCCGCCAGCGCCGTCCCGCGCCGTCCAGACCCTGAAGGTATCGGGTGTTGGCGCCGGTTCCCGCAGCAAGGTCCAGAATGGTGCCTCCCGCCGGCGTCGCGGCCAGGAAACGGCGCGCCAGATCGGCCGATCGGGCCGACCGGTCGGCCGGTTCGCGCAATGCAAGCCAGCCAGCCGCGAAAGCTTCGCTCATGGCGCGAAGACCGCCGCGGCAAAAGCCGCCGCAGATTGCGACCAGCTCGGCAGGTCGGCCCCCGCCCGGGACGCACCCCGGGCCAGGCGCCAGCGCTGTTTCGAATTCTTAAGGATGGCCCGCAATGCTTTGATGAAAGATGATCGATCCGATATCGAAACTATGAGTCCCGCCGTGGGTGGGACGGTGTCCCGCACCGCGCCGGCTCCGGTTCCCACGACCGGCAGCCCATAGGCCAGCGCTTCGGCGAAGGCCATCCCGTACCCTTCCAGCGCAGAGGCAAGCACGAAAACATCGGCCTGGATGTAATGCCGCGGCATGACCGCCTGCGGCACGGCGCCGGCCAGCCGCACCCGCCGGTCGAGACGCAGCCGCCCGACCGCCGCCCGCACCCCCCGCGCCGTCGCGGGATCGCGGTCTGTCGGACCGACGCAAACCAGCCGCCAGTCCAGATCGCGGCAATGCGCCAGAGCGGCCAGAAGCCGCAGATGCCCCTTGCGCGGCGTCAGGCTGGCGACGCAGAGCAGCCGCAGCGGGCCCCTGCGGCGCCGGACAACCGGCCGGGCAGGACGGTCGGTGCCGGGCAGAACCACATGAATGCGCGCCGGATCCAGCCCGTATTCGGCCGCGAGGATCCGCCGCGTCGCGGGGCTGCTGACGACGATCCGCGAGAACCGCGGCAAAAGCGCCGCCTCCACGGCCCAAAGGGCATTCCGGACCGCGGGGTCGAGCCCGCTCTCCAGCGGCAAGGGGTGATGCACCATCGCCACCGCGCGCAGCCGCCCCAGATGGCTAGGCAGGGCCTCGGCAAAGGCCGGCAGCGCGAGCCCGTCGAACACGACATGCACGCCATCGGGAAGCGCGGCGAGGCAGGCTTCGGCTTCACGTTCCGCTATCGTATCGACAGCCGGGTATCGGCCTGCCAGTTCATGCACCGT
Organism: Alphaproteobacteria bacterium; assembly: GCA_050250795.1. Classification (GTDB taxonomy): domain Bacteria; phylum Pseudomonadota; class Alphaproteobacteria; order UBA8366; family UBA8366; genus JBFWNZ01. Next base: position 10,436 of record JBFWNZ010000024.1, read on the forward strand.
CACGGCATGCCCCTGGATACCCAGCCCCTCCGCCATGCGGGCGTCGTAGCGGTAGCCGCCGGTCGGCTGGTCCAGCGGCCCCGGAACGATCAGATGCACCGCCGTCACGACGCGAGCGGACCCTCGAAGGCGGCCCAGGCCACCGGGCTCTCGCGCAGGACCACCTTGACCGAGTCGATGGCGTCGGCGGTGGTCCCGGCATCCGCGAAGCCGTCCGCGCGGATCGCGGCGCAGAAACCTGCATGGATGGCGGCGGCCAGGAACTCGGTGGTCGTATTCATCCCCGCGAACTCCGGCAGGTCGTCCAGATTGCGATAGGCGAGCGGCGCCAGCACGGCGGCCAGCATCTCGCGCGCCCGGCCGATATCGGCAACCACGCCCTCCGGCCCCAGGGACCGGCGGCGCAACTCGACCTCCACCGCATAGGTCGCGCCGTGCAGCCGCTGCGCCGGCCCGAACAGGGCGCCGCGAAAGCTGTGCGCGATCATCACATGGTCGGACACGGTAATGCTGAACATACGGATGGGTCTCCCGTCAGTCGTAGCGCACGAGATGCGCAAGGGGGCCGGCAGCGGCGGTCAGGGCGGGCATCGCCGCCGGCAGGTCGGCAAAGGCCGTCTCGCCGGTGAGCAGACGGTCGAACACCGGATCGGCAAGCAGGCGGAGCGCCAGCGCCAGCCGGTCGCGATGGCTGCGCCGGCCGCGCCGCGCGGGCGCCACCATCCCGACCTGCGAGGACCGCAGGGTCAGGCGGCCGGAGTGGAAGCGCTCGCCCAGCCGCAACGGAACCGTTTCGGTTCCGTACCAACTTGCCTCAACCACGGTCGCCTCGTCCGCGGCAAGGTCGAGCGCGGTTTGCAGCCCAGCCGGCTGGCCGCTGGTATGCACAACAAGGTCGGCGCCGGGTCGGACAGTCGCCGGCGTGGCGAATGCCGCGCCCAGCGCAACGGCGAGAGTCGCTCGATCCGGGTTCGTATCGACAAGCGTGACCTTGGCGCCGGGAAGCCGGGCCGCCAACGCCGCGACGAAGCAGCCGACCACGCCGCCGCCGACCACCGCGACGGCATCGCCGATCAGGGGTCCGGCATCCCACAGGATGTTGACCGCCGTTTCCATGTTCGCCGCCAGCGCCGCGCGCCGGTCGGGCACCGCATCCGGCACCGGCAGCAAGGCCGAGTCGGGCACGAGGTAGCGGTCCTGATGCGGGTACAGGCAGAATACCCGGCGCCCCGAATCGTCGATTCCGACAGAGGCATAGCCATACTTCACGGGAAACGGGAACTCGCCATCCTGGAACGGGCAGCGCATCCGATCCCGCTCGCCGACAGGGACACGGCCGTGAAAGACGAGACTCTCGGTTCCGCGGCTGACGGCGCTGAACCGTGCCGTCACCAGCCGCTCCCCGCGCGCACGGGGCGCGAGCGGCGCGGTGCGGATCTCGCCGCGGCCCGGTCCGGTGGCCCAGAAGGCGCGGCAGAGGTCAGCCTTCGCCATGGCGGAAGATCAGTTCGAACAGCATGTCGTCGCCCATCTCGAAGCGCCGCCAGCCGGGGCGCAACCCCTCATCGAGCGTATCGACCTCGGGCAGGGTGATGGCCGGCCGGCCGGATCCGAGCAGCACCGGCGCGATCGTCAGTTGCAGCCGGTCGAGACAACCCGCCTCCAGAAAGCGGGACACCGTGATGCCCCCGCCCTCCACGAACAGCCGCGCCAGCCCCCGCGCGGCGAGCGATTCGCGGATGGCATGCGGACACAGCCCCTCGCCGCGGCGCGGCACCCCGATGACCTCGGCCTTGCCATGCGGCCCCGCCGCCAGATCCTGCGCGCACAGCAGCAGCGTCTTCGCGTCGTCGTCGCGGAACACGCGATAGCGGTCGTCCAGACGGCGGTTGGTGTCGATCACGACGCGGACCGGATTGCGGCCGGCGCACAGCCGGACGGTCAGTTGCGGATCGTCGTGCCGCACCGTTCCCGCCCCGACCAGCACGGCATCCGACAGCGCCCGCATGCGATGGTTGTGTTGGATATCCTCGGGTCCGGTCACGTAATGCGACGCCCCGCTGGCCGTCGCGATGCGCCCGTCCAGCGTCTGTCCCAGATGCGCGACGACCTGGGGCGCCGCGGCGCGGCTGACCGGCAGATAAAGGTCGAACAGCCGCCGGATCTGCGGCGGAAGCGCGGCCGCGGCCAGCGCCGCGCCGCCATCGGGCAGGCTGTCGGGCGTCGCCGCCAGCAGGGCCGACCAGGCATCGATTTCGGTGCGCAGCAGATCGGCGTCCAGCGGCATGGGCGTTTTCCGGCCTCCCTCCGGCGGAACAGTCCCGGAAAATCCGCGCCCTGGCAAGCAAGGGTCGGCGGTATTCCGGTGTCACATCTTCGTGTTCGGCCCGCCGCACGTTGCGGGAAGAATGCCCCCGCAGGCATGATGCGCGCGTCTGTAACGATCCGGCGCCCGTCGTCGATCCATGACCGCATCACCGCAATCCGGACCCGCCCATCACGTCGCGCTTCCCGCCATCCTCGCCGGCATTCTGGCGGGCAGCGGCGCCAGCGCGTTCGACAGCCCGCTCGGCCTTGCGGTGGGCTTCCATCTGTATCTGCTGGTGCTGGCCGCAGCGCTGCTGGCGGCCGGACCCGAGCGGCGGCGGAACTTCGGCACGGCGAACCGGATCACCCTGCTGCGGGGCGCGCTGACGGCCATTCTGGCGGCGGCCGCAGCGGCAGGGTCTGCGCTGACCCCCGATCATCTGTGGCTGGCGTTCGGCTGCGCCGTCATCGCTCTGGCGCTGGACGGGGTGGATGGCTGGTTCGCCCGGCGCACCGGCAGGGCCGACGACTTCGGTGCCCGATTCGACATGGAGGTAGACGCGCTGCTGATCCTGGTCCTGTCCGTCCTGTTATGGTCAAGCGACCGGGCCGGGCTCTGGGTGCTGAGCGCGGGGTTGCTGCGTTATGCCTTCATCCTGGCCGGACGGATGCAGCCCTGGATCGCCCGGCCCCTGCCGCCCAGCCGGCGGCGGCAGGCCGCCTGCGCCGGCGGCGTTGCCCTGCTCGCGGCCGCGCTGGTGCCCGCGCTTCCCACCGGACTCGCCCTCGCTTCGGCGGGAACGGCCACGGCCCTGCTCGCCGGCTCCTTCGCCATCGATCTCCTCTGGCTGGCCCGCACCGCCCGGCAGGACTAGCGGACCGCCCGGCAATTCCTGCCGCCCTGCGGAACGCGACGCGCCGCCGATGCCGCATCCCTGCGCCGCCCGACATGGCACCGGATTTGCAGCCGCCTGCCGGTGAGAGGGGGCATGTCGAGCGAATTCGCACCAACATCCTTGGCGGACATCGTCTGGAACCAGCCGCCGGTCCCGCGGCCGGCTGCCAAAGCGGCCGAGACGCCGGGCGCATTCCGGCAGGCCGTGGCGCAGGCTGCGGTCCAGCAGCAAGCAGCCGCCGTACCGGCCAAGCCGCCGCGCGAGATCGTGCCGCACCCCTTCTACGAGGGCGAGTTCGTCGACGCCCGCACGGGCGCGATCATCCAGCCCGACGCGGCCCCGCCGGTCCAGGACGATCCGACCGACGGCGGAAGGCTGGTCCCGCACCCCTTTTATGAAGGCGAGTATTACGATCCCCACGCGGCCGAGGTCGCATGGTTCGGCGAGGACGGCATCACCGTCGCGGATGTGATCGACCTGATCAACCCGCTGCAGCACATCCCCATCGTCTCCTCGATCTATCGCGAGGTCACGGGCGACACGATCGACCCCGGCATGCGCCTGATCGCGGGCGCCGCGCTGGGCGGCCCGATCGGTTTTGCGGTCGCCATGGTCAACTCCATCGTCGAGGACGGGAGCGGTCGCGATGTCGGCGGCCATATGCTGGCCATGATCACCGGCGAGGAAGACAGCGGGGCAACGCAGTTCGCATCGCTGGAAACCGCTGCGGGCCCCGCACCGGCACTGGCGGCGGCCGAAATAGCGGCCGCTTCGGCGGCGCCGGTGACGCCCGCATCGCATCGGCCGACCCTGGGCTCGACGCATGTCCCGATCCACAAGGCGATGGCCCAGATGGCCGATGCCGCCGCGATCCCGCCGACCGCACCGATGCTGGCCGCCGGCCCGATGGCCCTGCCCGAAACGGCCGGCGTGCCCGGCAAGACGCCGACTCCCGCCGAAGCGCTGATCCAGGCACGCGCCGCCGTTCCCTCGGCGGGCCCGATCCCGGCGCTGGGCAGCAGCCGCGCGACCCGGATCGCCGGCGGCGACCCGGCGCCGACGCCTGAGCAGGCGCAGCAGATGGCCATCTCCGCCCGGCTGGACGCCCATCTTGCCCGGCTCGCCGCAATGTCGGGCGAAAAGCCGCAATCCGCCGCCCCCCCTGCACCGGCCGCATCCGCGCCCGCCACCCGTCCCGAGACCGCCGCACCCGCCGCGGCACCGGCCCGGGTCGCGCCCCCGGCACGGCCGGAGGAGCCTCTTCCCGCCGGACCGGCTCCGGTCCCCACGCCGCTGGTGCCGCAGGCCATGTCCGAGGCCCTGGAGAAATACCGCGCGATGATGCGGCCGGCATCGCCACGCACGGCGAACCGCGGCGACTCGACCTGATCGGCGAGTCGGATCAAACCGTTGCGCGGGGACGCGGATGCGCCGCATGAACCTGCGGCAGCGCGGCGGCCTGCGGATCATGGCCTCGCAAACCGGCGCGAAAGGAGTCACGGATGGATATTCTCGTCGACGCATCGGGCTGGCTCGCCGGCCCCGACGGCCGCCTGCGCTGCGCGCTCGGCCGCGGCGGCGTGCGATCCGACAAGCGCGAGGGCGACGGTGCGACACCGACCGGCTGTTTCCCGCTGCGGGAAGCCCTGTACCGCGCCGACCGCCTTGCCGCGCCGGTCACGGCACTGCCCCTTCGGCCCATCGCCGAGACGGACGGATGGTGCGACGACCCGGCCGATCCGGAATCCTATAACCGCCCGGTGACCTTGCCCCACCCGGCCGGGCATGAGCGGATGTGGCGCGAGGACGGGCTCTACGATCTGGTCGTGGTGCTGGGCCACAACGATTCGCCGCCGGTTCCCGGCCTGGGCAGCGCGATCTTCCTGCATGTGGCCCGCCCGGGGCTTGCGCCGACCGAAGGCTGCGTGGCGCTGCCGCTCCCCGATCTGCTGGCGCTGGTCGCGCGTTGCGTGCCGGGCGACCGGCTCTGCGTCCGGCTTTAGCGGCGCCGCGGGTCAGACCGCAGCCGCACGATGCCCGAAAATCGCCGAGCCGACCCGGACATGGGTCGCGCCGAAGGCGACGGCGACCGGATAATCCGCGCTCATCCCCATGCTCAGCCCGGCAAGGCCCGCACGACCGGCCAGCTCGCGCAGCAGCGCGAAATGCAGCGCGGGTTCCTCATCCACCGGGGGAATGCACATCAGGCCCTCGACATGCAGGCCGAATTCGTCGCGGCAGCGATGGGCGAAGGCCACTGCCTCGCGCGGCGCGACGCCCGCCTTCTGCGCTTCCTCGCCGGTATTGACCTGGATGAAGCAGCGCAGAAGGCGCTCGCTGCGGCGCATCTCCTCCGCCAACGCCGCCGCCAGCTTGGGCCGGTCCACCGTCTCGATCACGTCGAACAGCGCCACTGCGGCCCGCACCTTGTTGGTCTGCAACGGCCCGATGAGATGCAACTCGATATCGGGATGCCCGGCCTTCAATGCCGGCCACTTGCCCTCGGCCTCCTGCACCCGGTTCTCGCCGAACACGCGCTGCCCCGCAGCGATGACAGGCTGAATCTGCGCGGCCTCGAAGGTCTTGCTGACGGCGACCAGCGTCACCTCGGCCGGATCGCGACCGGCGTCGCGCGCCGCGGCGGCCATGACGGCGCGGACTTCGGCGAGATTGTCGGCGGCGGTGGGTTGGGCGGAGGTGGGTTCGGTGGACATGGCACGACCGTAGCAGAAGCCCGCGGCGCCGGCCAAGCGGGCCGCCCACTGTGACGGAGTTGCGACAGCGACGCCGGAATTCGCGCAATTTGCGGATTCTCCTTGTTTTGGCGCCCGCAATCCCATTTACATGCGAGAAGGCCCGTCGAGTCGTCGATGCGGCTTCGATCAGGTTGGTAGAATGGTTCCGCTTCGATCCGGATTGGTTTGCCTCGGTCTCGCGACGCTGATGAGCGGCGCGGCAACGGCGGCGTTTGCGGCCGATCTGGCCGCTCGCGGCGCGGACAAGGCGCCCGTGATCCTGTTCGAGGATGCACGAACCGTCGGCAGTGCCGGAATGGGCACGGTGCGCACCGAGGGCGGCAACCGTTACGGCCCGCGCTCGGCACCGGCGAACGGTACGGCGTCCGTCACCTATTTCACGCCGCGCGTCTCCGGTGTCGGCGCGCTCGCGCGCTGGTCGTCGATGGCGCCCAGCTCGGACTCGGCCGACGCCGCAGCCGGCAATATCGCGCTGGGCCTCGCTTACGATGAGGTTCTGGGCTCCGTCAGCATCCGCGCCGACATGGCGGGGACGGTCGCGCGCAACGAGGCGGCGGCGGGCCTGGCCGAAGCCGCGGAAACCTATGGCCCGCGCACCGATGCCGCCGGACGGGACTGGAAGATCGGCGCCGCGCTCGGCTATGCGAACATGGAGCTGGGCGCAAGCTTCAGCGACGGCGGCGGCAACCGTTGCGGCCTGTGGGGCAGCTGTGCCGGCGGAACCTGGGATGTCGGCCTTGCCTATCGCTTCGACGCCGGCAGCGTCGCGGCGGGCTATACCGCCACGGGCGGCGAGATCGCGCTGGACGGCCGCTCGATCTACAGCCTCAACGCCGATTACAGCGTGGCGCCGCGCATGGACCTTTACGGCGGCGTGAACTGGGTGGATATCGACACGTCCGCCAAGGACACATCCTCGGGCGCGGTCTTCCTGCTCGGCACGAACGTCCGCTTCTGATATCCGGCCGGGCAACCCCCATACAAGAAAGCGCTGGCCCCGCCCCCGGCTTTTCCGGCATATAAGGCGCCCATGAAAAGCATTTCGCGCATCTGTCTCGGCATTGCCGCGATGGCGCTGGCGTCCGCCTGCTCCGGCGGCGACGAGCGCGTGGTGGACCCGCAGCCGATTGCGGCGCAGACGACGGGTCCCGCCGGCGGCGACGGCCTGTTGAACAATCTGTTCGGCAACAAGAGCAGCGGCTTGGACGAAGGCCGGGCCGGCGTCGCGGTCAACGCCTATCTCTGGCGGGCGGCCCTCGACACCGTGTCCTTCATGCCGATCAGCACCGCCGACGTTTTTGCCGGCGTCATCATCACCGACTGGTACAGCCCGCCGGAGACGCCCCAGGAACGCTTCAAGCTGATGGTCTACATCCTCGACCGCGAGCTGCGGGCGGACGGGCTGCGCGTGCAGACCTTCCGGCAGCGCAAGGCCACGGACGGCGAATGGGCCCAGGCAGTGGTCGACAAGCAGACCAACACCGACCTGGAGAACGCCATCCTCAAGCGGGCGCGCCAGATGCGCGTGAAGGTCGCCCAGTAGCGGCCGGTTGAGCATCCGCCGCCAAGCCCGGCCGGCACCGGCGGCGGCCGAACGGGTTGGACGGGAATGAGCCGATATAATTTCAAGGAAACCGAGGCGCACTGGCAGCGAGTCTGGGACGAGCGCGGCACCTTCCGCGCCGAAGAGGATGCCGGGCGCGAGAAATACTATGTCCTGGAGATGTTCCCCTATCCGTCGGGGCGCATCCATATGGGCCATGTGCGGAACTACACGCTGGGCGATGTGGTCGCGCGCTACAAGCGGGCCCGCGGCTTCAACGTGCTGCACCCGATGGGCTGGGACGCCTTCGGCCTGCCGGCGGAAAATGCCGCCTTCGAGAACAAGGTGCATCCCGCCGCCTGGACCCGCGACAACATCGCGGCGATGCGCACGCAGTTGCAGTCGATGGGCCTGTCGATCGACTGGACCCGCGAGCTGGCGACCTGCGAGCCCGACTACTACCGCCACGAACAGAAGATGTTCCTGGACTTCTGGCGGACCGGGCTCGCCTATCGCAAGGAATCCTGGGTCAACTGGGATCCGGTCGAGCATACTGTGCTTGCCAACGAACAGGTGATCGACGGCCGTGGCTGGCGCTCCAACGCGCCGGTCGAGCGGCGGCGCCTGTCGCAATGGTTCCTGCGCATCACCGCCTTCGCAGACGAATTGCTGTCGGCGCTGGACGGGCTCGAGCGCTGGCCGGAAAAGGTCCGGCTGATGCAGACCAACTGGATCGGCCGGTCCGAGGGCGCGCGGCTGCAATTCCGGCTGCAGGGCCGCGAGGTTGCCGCGGACGAGCGGCTGGAGGTGTTCACCACCCGGCCGGACACCCTGTTCGGCGCGTCCTTCTGTGCCATTGCCGCCAATCATCCGATGGCCGAGCGGCTGGCCGCCGGCGATCCGGCGCTGGCCGCGTTCATCGCCGAATGCAGCCGCCTGGGCACCAGCGAGGAAGCGATCGAGACGGCCGAGAAAAAGGGCCACGACACCGGCCTGCGGGCGCTGCATCCGTTCATCCCGGGGCGCGAGCTGCCGGTCTATGTCGCCAATTTTGTGCTGATCGAATACGGCACCGGCGCGATCTTCGGCTGTCCGGCGCACGACCAGCGCGATCTGGACTTCGCCCGTAAATATGGGCTGGACGTCATTCCCGTCGTCTGCCCGCCCGACACGGCGCCCGAATCCGTCGTCATCGGCGACGAGGCCTTTACCGGCGACGGCAGGCTGATCAATTCCGCCTTCCTGGACGGGCTTGATGTCGCGGCGGCCAAGAAGGCCGCCATTGCGCGGCTGGAGTCCCAGGGCGACGGGCGGTCGGAGGTGACCTACCGGCTGCGCGACTGGGGCGTGTCCCGGCAACGCTACTGGGGCTGTCCGATTCCGGTCGTGCATTGCGCGAAATGCGGGATCGTTCCTGTCCCGGAACGGGATTTGCCGGTCACGCTGCCCGAGGATGTCGATTTCGACACGCCGGGCAATCCGCTGGACGCCCATCCGACCTGGAAGCACACGACCTGCCCGGATTGCGGCGGCCCCGCCCAGCGCGAGACCGATACCTTCGATACCTTCGTGGAGTCCTCCTGGTATTTCGCCCGCTATTGCGATGCACAGGGCGAGACGGCCTTCGACCGCAAGGCGGCCGATTACTGGCTGCCGGTGGACCAGTATGTGGGCGGCGTGGAACACGCGGTGCTGCATCTGCTGTATTCGCGATTCTTCACGCGCGCGCTCAAGGCATGCGGCTATCTCTCTATTTCCGAACCGTTTTCCGGGCTTTTCACCCAGGGCATGGTGTGCCACGAGACCTATCGCTCGGCGTCCGGAACCTGGCTGTCGCCGGCGGAGATCGAGCGGGGAGCCGGCGGTGCCGTGACCTCGGTCAAGGACGGTTCGGCCGTGTCCGTGGGACGCTCGGAAAAGATGAGTAAGTCCCGCAAGAACGTTGTCGATCCGACTGTTATCATTGAGACTTACGGCGCCGATACCGCACGGCTCTATATGCTGTCCGACAGCCCCCCGGATCGCGATCTCGAATGGACCGAGGCGGGCATCGAGGGCGCATGGCGTTACGTCAACCGGCTGTGGCGCCTGGTCGACGAGGCGGCGGACGGCCCTGGCATGCTGGCGCCGGCCGGTTCCCCGCTTCCGTCGGCGGCCGAGGGCGCGGCGCTGGATCTGCTCCGCGCCGTGCACAAGACCGTCGCGGGCGTGACCGGCGACCTGGACGCCTTTCATTTCAACCGCGCCGTTGCCCGCATCCGCGAGCTGACCAACCAGATCGGCGACTTCTCGGCGACGGGCGAGGACGCCGCGTCCGTCCGGCGCTTCGCGCTGGAAACGGCGGTGGCGCTGATCGGGCCGCTGATGCCGCATCTGGGCGAGGCGATGTGGCAGCGCCTGGGCGGCACGGGCCTGCTGGCGGAGGCCGCCTGGCCGGTCTACGATCCGGCATTGGTGGTGGACGACACGGTGCGCATCGCGGTGCAGGTGAACGGCAAGCTGCGCGGGACGCTGGAACTGCCGCGCGACACGGACCGCGCGACGGCGGAGGCCGAGGCCCTGGCGCTGGAGAATGTGCGCCGGGCCCTTGGGGATGCGCCGCCGCGCAAGGTCATCGTCGTGCCGAACAAGGTGATCAATGTCGTCGCCTAGCCGGCTCGCAGCGGTTCTGCTGCTTTTGGCGCTGGCCGGCTGCGGATTCCGACCGCTCTATGGCGAGCAGTCCTTCGGGTCGGTCGTGCCGGATCTTCAGCAGATCAAGGTCCAGCCCATTCGCGA
>JBFWNZ010000025.1:0-20469 GCA_050250795.1 Alphaproteobacteria bacterium
CTCCGGCCGCACGACTGCACCCTGCAAGCCGCTAGCAGCGCGGTCCGCGCCAGGATCGGCAAGACCGTGCTGGACTACTCCATCGGCGCCCCAGGACGGCATATCGTGCTGAACAGCCTGGCCGTCCTCGGCGCCGTGCATGCCCTGGATGGAGACGTTGTCGAGGCCGCGCGCGCCATGGGCGAGGTACGCCCCCTCCCCGGCCGCGGTCTGCGCCGCCAGGTCGACATGCCGGACGGCGCCTTCCTGGTGATCGACGAGAGCTACAACGCCAATCCCACCTCGATGCGTGCCGCCATCGCCGTGCTGGGCAATGCCGAATCCCGGCAAGGCGGACGGCGCATCGCCGTCATCGGCGACATGCTGGAACTGGGACCGTCCTCGCCCGCCCTACATGCCGATCTGGCGCCGGACCTGGAGCAGGCGGACATCGACCTCGTCTTCACTGCCGGACCGGATTCCGGCCGCCTCTTCGACGCCCTCGCGCCCGAACGGCGCGGCGCCCGCGCGGCAGACAGCGCGGCGCTTGCCCCCATGGTCGCGGCGGCAGTCCGGCCGGGCGATGCGGTGATGGTGAAAGGTTCCGCCGGCAGCCGCATGGGACGCGTGGTGGACGCCTTGCTGGCTCTGGCGGAAGAGCCGCGCGACAAGGCCCCGAAACGGGCGAACGGAGGCTGAGGAACGCGGATGCTTTACAATCTGCTGGCCCCGCTTGCGGACGAATCCATCGCCTTCAACCTGTTCCGGTATCTGACCTTCCGGACGGGCGGCGCGATCATGACCGCGCTTGCAGTCAGCTTTCTGTTCGGGCCCTCGATCATCCGCTGGCTGCGCAGCAGCCAGGGCTCGTCCACGAAGGTGCGCGAGGACACCCCCGAGACGCATCTGAAAAAGACGGGGACGCCTACCATGGGCGGGTTCCTGATCCTGCTGGCGATCTCGGTCTCGACCCTGCTATGGGCGGACCTGGCCAATGCCTATGTCTGGATCGTCCTGCTCGTGACCATGGGCTTCGGACTGATCGGCTTCGCCGACGACTATCTGAAGCTGTCGCGCAAGGGCGGCCTGCCCGGCCGGATGAAGCTGCTGCTCCAGATCGGCGTCGCGACCGGTGCCGCCTTCTGGCTGGTGCTGCTGAGCCGCGACCCCCTTGCCTACAGCCTGGCGGTCCCCTTCCTGAAATCGGTGCTGATCCAACTCGGCTGGTTCTTCGTGCCGTTTGCGGTGTTCGTCATGGTGGGGTCGAGCAACGCGGTGAACCTGACCGACGGGCTGGACGGTCTCGCGATCGTCCCGGTGATGATCGCAGCGGCCTGTTTCGGCTTCATCGCCTATCTGGTCGGCAACGCGATCTACGCGAACTACCTCCAGATTCATTACGTTCCGGGCGTCGGCGAACTGGCGGTGTTCTGCGGCGCGCTGGTCGGCGCGAGCCTTGGCTTCCTGTGGTTCAACGCACCGCCGGCGATGGTGTTCATGGGCGACACCGGCTCGCTGGCCATGGGGGGCGCGCTGGGCACGATCAGCGTCGTGACCAAGCACGAGCTGGTGCTGGTCATCATCGGCGGCCTGTTCGTGCTGGAGACGGTCTCGGTGATCGTCCAGGTCGCGTCGTTCAAGCTGACCGGCAAGCGCGTCTTCGCCATGGCGCCGCTGCACCATCACTTCGAGAAGAAGGGCTGGGCCGAGCCCACCATCGTCATCCGGTTCTGGATCATCGCCTCGATCCTGGCGTTGATCGGTCTTTCCACGCTGAAGCTGCGTTGAGGAGCGCACGTTGATCCTGCCGACGTCATACCGGGACAAGACCGTCGCCGTCATGGGGCTGGGCAAGTCGGGGCTGATCGCCGCCGCCGCCCTGGCCGCCGCCGGTGCGCGCGTGCTTGCCTGGGATGACGGGCAGGCCGGACGCGATGCCGCCGCGGCACGCGGCTGCCGGGTCTGCGACCTGCTGCAAGCGGAATGGCAGGAGATCGCGGCCCTCGTACTCAGCCCGGGCATTCCCCACACGCATCCCGTCGCCCATCCTGTCGCCGCGGCGGCCAAGGCCGCGGGGGTGCCGATCATCGGCGATGTGGACCTGCTGGTCCGCACCCGCCCGCAGGCGCGCTATATCGGGATCACGGGCACCAACGGGAAATCCACGACGACGGCGCTTCTGGGCCATATCCTGCGCGAGCTGGGGCGGCCGGTGGCCGTCGGAGGCAATCTGGGCGTGCCGGCCCTGGCGCTCGACCCGATGGACGCCGACGGCACCTATGTGCTGGAACTGTCCTCGTTCCAGCTCGACCTGACCCCTTCGCTGGCCAGCGACGTGGCGGTGCTGACGAATATCAGCGCCGACCATCTGGACCGGCATGGCGGTATGGCCGGATACATCGCCGCCAAGCGGCGCCTGTTCGACCAGCAACGCCCCGGCGCAACCGCGGTGATCGGCACCGACGATCCGGATTCCGCGGCCCTTTGCGATGCATTTTCGCGGGACGGCGCGCGGCGGGTCCTGCCGGTCTCGTCGGGCCACCGGGTTCGGGGCGGCGCCTATGTCATCGACGGCATGCTGCACGACGACCTGGGCGGCACGAACGCGCCGGTCCTCGCGCTCGCCGACATCCCGACCTTGCCGGGGGTGCACAACCACCAGAATGCCGCCGCCGCCTATGCCGCCGCGCGGGCAGCCGGGCTGGATGCGGCGGGCATTGCCCGTGCCATCCGCAGCTATCCCGGCCTGCCGCATCGCCAGGAACTGGTCGCCGAGATCGACGGCGTCCGCTACATCAACGACAGCAAGGCGACCAACGCGGATTCCGCGGCGCGCGCCCTGGCCTGCTACGACACCATCTATTGGATCGCGGGCGGCAAGCCGAAGGAAGGAGGGCTCGACCTGCTGGCACCCTACCTGCGCAATGTCCGGCATGCCTTCCTGATCGGCGAGGCGGCCCCGGCCATGCGCGACGACCTTGCACGTCGCGGCGGACCGAAGACGACGATGAGCGGCGATCTGGAAACCGCTCTTGGCGCAGCCCATGCCATGGCCCAGCGCGAAGGAACCCCGGGCGCCGTCGTGCTGCTGTCGCCGGCCTGCGCCTCATACGACCAGTTCGCGAATTTCGAGGCCCGCGGCGACCGCTTCCGCCATGCGGTCGGCGGCCTGCCGGGCAGCGTGCGCCGCTTCGCGCAATCGGGGAGGGCGGCGTGATGGCGGCGATCGCGCGCACCGACTCCTCCATTCTCGGCCGCTGGTGGTGGACCGTCGACCGCTGGGCGCTGTTCGCGCTGTTCGTCCTCGCGGCCGTCGGCCTGCTGCTGACCGCAACGGCGAGCCCGGCCGTGGCCGAGCGGCTGAACCTGTCCACCCTGCATTTCGTACGGCGGCAGGCGATGATGCTGCTGCCGGCCATGGTCACAATGCTCGCCGTGTCGCTGCTGACCCCGCGTCAGATCCGGCGGCTTGCCGTGGTCGTGTTCGCGGTCATGATCTGCCTGCTGCTGCTGACCCTCATCTCGGGCACCGAGATCAAGGGCGCGCGCCGCTGGATTTCCGTCGCGGGCTTCTCGCTCCAGCCCTCGGAGTTCGTGAAGCCGGCCTTCGCCGTCACGGCGGCATGGATGTTTGCCGCCCGACGGCTGGGCGAGGAAATCCCGGGCAATCTGATCGCCATGGGTCTGCTCGGCCTCGTACTGAGCCTGCTGCTCGCACAGCCGGATATCGGACAGGCCTTCGTCATTTCCTCGGTCTGGTTCACGCAGTTCTTCCTCGCCGGCCTGTCGATGGTCTGGGTCATGGCCATCGGGCTGCTCGGCATTGCCGGGCTGACCGGTGCGTATTTCGTGTTCCCCCATGTCGCGAGCCGCATCGACCGCTTCATCGATCCGAGTTCCGGCGACAGCTATCAGGTGGACCGGGCGCTGCAGGCTTTCGCCGGCGGCGGCATCTTCGGCCGCGGGCCGGGCGAAGGCGCGGCCAAGCTGCACCTTCCCGACGCGCATGCCGACTTCATCCTGGCCGTCGCCGGCGAGGAATTCGGGATGATCGCCTGTCTGCTTATCGTCGCGATCTTCATGTTCATCATCCTGCGCGGCTTCATGCGCGTGCTGCAGGAGAACAACCTGTTCGTCGTGCTGGCGGCCACCGGGCTGCTGGTGCAGTTCGCCTTGCAGGCCCTGATCAACATGGGCTCGACGCTGAACCTCATCCCCACCAAGGGAATGACCCTGCCCTTCATCTCCTACGGCGGGTCCTCGCTGCTGGCGCTGGGGCTGGCGATGGGCATGATGCTGGCGCTGACGCGCCGCCATGCGGGGGATGCGCCATGAGCGACCGGCAGCCCCTGCCCCTGATCGTGCTGGCCAGCGGCGGCACCGGCGGCCATGTATTCCCGGCCCAGGCCCTGGCCGAGGAATTGCAGCGGCGCGGCCACCGGCTCGCGCTCGTGACCGACCGGCGCGCGGCGGCCTTCAGCGGCACCCTCGGCCGGATCGAGGTGCATCGCATCCAGGCCGGCGCGGTCAGCGGCCGCAGCATCGTCGGCCGCATCGGGGCCTTGGCCCGGCTTGCCATGGGCTTCTTCCAGGCACGCCGCCTGCTCAAGCGCCTGCAGCCCGCCGCCGTGGTGGGCTTCGGCAGCTATCCCTCGGTTCCGACCGTGCTCGCCGCGACCATGCTGTCGATCCCCACGGTCATCCACGAACAGAACGCCATCTTCGGCCGGGCCAACCGCCTGCTCGCACCCCGCGTCAGCCGCATCGCCACCGCCTTCGAAACGGTCAAGACCATGCGGGCCCGCGACCGCCGCCGCGCCGTGCGGACGGGCAATCCCGTGCGCCCCGCCATCGTGGCGATGCGCGACCGGCCCTATCCGCCGCTGACCGACGAAGGCCCCATCGACCTGCTCGTCTTCGGCGGCAGCCAGGGCGCCGCGGTCTTTGCCGAGGTCGTTCCCGCCGCCATCCGGTTGCTGGACGCCCCGCTGGCGCAGCGCTTGCGCATCGCCCAGCAATGCCGCGAGGCCGATATCGAAACCGCGCGCCGCGGCTATCGCGGCATGGAGGACCGGGTCACGTTGTCGCCTTTCTTCTCGGACATGCCGGAACGGCTCGCCGCCGCCCAGCTCGTCATCGCCCGCTCCGGCGCCTCGACGCTGGCGGAACTCACCTGTGTCGGACGGCCGGCCATCCTGGTGCCCTACCCGCATGCGACGGACGACCATCAGAAAGCGAATGCCGAGGAACTCTGCGATATCGGCGGCGGCTGGATGTTCTCGCAGGACACCTTCACGCCGGATGCCCTGGCGCAGCGCCTGACCTCGTTGCTGACGATGCCGCGTTCCATCCAGACCGCCATCGAGAGCGCTCGCCGGCTCGGCGTGCCCGATGCCGCGGAGCGCCTGGCGGATGTGGTCGGAGAACTGGTAGCCGCGAATGCCGTGAAAAGCGGCATGGGGGGAGCAGCGTGATGCGCGCGATGCCGCTCGATATCGGGCTGATCCATTTCGTGGGTATCGGCGGAATCGGCATGTCCGGCATCGCCGAGGTGCTGCACAACCTCGGCTACAAGGTTCAGGGAAGCGACATCGGCGAGAGCGCGAACGTCAAGCGCCTGCGGGCATCCGGCATCGAGGTCCGGATCGGGCACGACGCCGCCAATCTGGGCGAGGCGTCGGTGGTGGTGATTTCCTCGGCCATCAAGGCGACGAACCCGGAAGTCGCCGCCGCGCGCGCGCAACTGATCCCCGTTGTGCGGCGCGCCGAGATGCTGGCCGAGTTGATGCGGCTGAAATGGGCGGTCGCGGTGGGCGGCACGCATGGCAAGACGACGACGACCTCGCTGGTTGCGGCCATCGTCGACACCGCCGGCCTCGATCCGACCGTGATCAACGGCGGCATCATCAATGCCTACGGGACCAACGCGAGGCTGGGCGACGGCGAGTGGATGGTGGTCGAGGCCGACGAATCCGACGGCAGTTTCACCAAGCTGCCGGCCACCATCGCGGTCGTCACCAACATCGATCCCGAACATCTCGACTTCTATGGCGACTTCGACGCGGTCAAGGCCGCCTTCCGCACATTCATCGAGAACATCCCCTTCTACGGTGCCGCGGTTCTGTGCATCGACCACACCGAGGTCCAGGGAATTATCGGCCAGATATCCGACCGGCGAATCGTGACTTACGGCTTCAGCCCGCAGGCGGAAATTCGCGCCGTCGAACTGCGTGCCGGCGTCGAGGGCGTGACCTTCGACGTGCTGGTCCGGATGCGCAGCGAGCAGCCCCAGCGGTTCGATGCCCTGAAGCTGCCGATGTTCGGCGAGCACAACGTCCAGAACGCCCTGGCCGCCATCGCCGTGGCGTTGGAAATGGGCATCGACGAGGCCGTGATCCGCGAAGCGCTGGCCCGCTTCTCCGGCGTGAAGCGCCGCTTCACCGTGACCGGCGAGGCCGGCGGCATCACCGTCATCGACGATTACGGCCACCATCCTGTGGAGATTTCCGCCGTTCTGCGCGCCGCCCGGTCGGTGACGCGCGCACGCGTCGTGGCCGTCGTTCAGCCCCACCGCTACAGCCGGCTGCTGAGCCTGTACGAGGAATTCTGCACCTGTTTCAACGATGCGGAGACCGTCGTCGTGGCGCCGGTCTATGCGGCCGGCGAAGACCCTATCGAGGGCGTGGACCGCGATGCGCTCGTCCGCGGCCTGCAGACGCATGGCCACCGCAACGTCCTGGCGCTCGACGGCCCGGACGACCTGCCCGACCTGATTCACCGCATCGCCGGTCCGGGCGATCTGGTCGTATGCCTGGGCGCGGGAACCATCACCCAATGGGCGGCGACGCTGCCGGAGGCGCTGGAGAAGCTGCAAGGCCGCGCCAAGGCAGGTCACGGATGATGCCGATGCGTATTTCCGCCGAACCGCCAATGCTGCTCGACCGCCTTCCGCCGGTCCGCGGGCGCTATACCGCCAATGCGGACCTCAAGCGGCTGGCGTGGTTCCGCGTCGGCGGACCGGCCGAGGTGCTGTACGAACCGGCGGATATCGCGGACCTGCAACGGTTCCTGGCCGCCTGCCCCGCCGATGTGCCGCTGACGGTGATCGGCCTTGCGTCCAACCTGCTGATCCGGGACGGCGGAATACGCGGCGTAACCATCCGGCTGGGCCGCGGCCTGTCGGGCATATCCGTCGACGGCACAACGATCACGGCCGAAGCCGGTGCCGCCGACGCACAGGTCGCACGCATCGCCCGCGATCATGGGCTCGCGGGACTGGAGTTCCTGTCCGGCATTCCCGGCGCCATCGGCGGTGCCGTGCGCATGAATGCCGGTGCCTATGGCCGGGAAATGCGGGATGTCGTTACGGCGGCCCTCGCGCTCGACCCGGACGGGCACCTGCACCGCCTGGAACCGGCCGAACTCGGTTTCGCGTACCGTCATTCCGCCACGCCGCAGGACTGGATCTTCGTGGCCGCAGAGCTGGAAGGAACGCCGGACGCGCCCGAGGCCATCGCCCGGCGGATGGTGGAAATCGCGTCGGCGCGCGCGGAAACGCAGCCGGTGAAGAGCCGGACCGGCGGATCGACCTTCGCCAATCCGCCCGGCGCGAAGGCCTGGGAGCTGATCGACGCGGCAGGGTGCCGGGGCCTGCGGCGCGGCGGCGCAATGGTCTCGGAGCAGCACTGCAACTTCCTGATCAATACCGGCGACGCCACGGCCGACGACCTTGAAACGCTGGGCGAGGACGTCTGCGAACGCGTCCGGGCCGCCAGCGGCATCGCCCTGCGCTGGGAAATCCGCCGGATCGGCGAAGCATGTCCGGAGGCCCGGCCATGACCAAGCATGTGGCGGTGCTGATGGGTGGCTGGTCCAGCGAACGCGAGGTTTCGCTGTCCAGCGGCGCGAATTGCGCGCAGGCGCTGGAAGACCGGGGTTACCGGGTCACGCGGATCGATGTGCAGCGCAATCTGCCCGATCTGGTTGCCGCGCTGACGCCCGCGCCGGACGTGGTCTTCAACGCGCTGCACGGACGCTACGGCGAGGACGGCACGATCCAGGGCGTGCTCGACATCCTGGGCATCCCCTACACCCATTCCGGCGTGCTGGCGTCGGCCCTTGCGATGAACAAGCCGCAAAGCAAATGCCTGCTGGTCGCCGCCGGACTGCCCTGCCCGGAGGGCCGGACGATCCATATCGACGTGCTGAAGACGGGCCACCCGCTTCCGCCGCCCTATGTGGTGAAGCCGGTCAATGAGGGGTCTAGCGTCGGGGTGACCATCGTGCAGCCGGGCGACAACGGGCCGGACATGAGCAACTGGCGTTTCGGCGAGGAGGTGCTCGTCGAAACCTACATCCCCGGCCGCGAGATCACCGTGGCGGTGATGGACGACCGGGCGCTGGGCGTCACCGAATTGCGGCCGCATGCCGGCTTCTACGACTACACCGCCAAGTATACCGACGGAAAGACGACCCATCTCTGCCCCGCTCCGATTCCGGCCGAGGTGGCCCAGGCCGCCATGGATCATGCCGTGGTGGCCCACCGTGCCCTCGGATGCCGCGGCGTCAGCCGGTCGGATTTCCGCTACGACGACAGCCAGGACGGCACGCGCGGCCTGTTCATCCTCGAGGTGAACACGCAACCCGGCATGACGCAGCTCTCGCTGGTGCCGGAACAGGCCGCGCATGCCGGGATCGGCTTTGGCGAACTGGTCTCCTGGATGGTGGAGAACGCAAGATGCGACGCCTGAGAGCCAGCGCACCGAAGCGGCCGAGCGCCAAGCACCATCCGGGCCGGTTCCGCAGCCGCCTGCTCGCGGCGGCAGGCGTCGTCGGACTGGTCGCGGTGCTGGCCGCCGGCGTATGGACATGGCGCTCCGGCCTGGGCGCACGCATGCTCGCCACAACCGGCGATGTCTGGTGGCAGACGACGAAAGCTCTGGGCCTGACGGTCGCCGATGTCCAGGTCGTCGGCCGCAAGGAAACGCCGCCCCGCGACATTCTCGCCGCGCTCGATGTCGGACGCGGCACCCCGATCCTGACCCTGGACCCCGCCGCCGCGCGCGAACGGCTGCTGCACCTCGGCTGGGTCAAGGATGCACATGTCGAACGACGCCTGCCCGACACCATCTTCGTCCGCCTGATCGAGCGGCAGCCGGTCGCGGTGTGGCAGCATGGCGGCGCATTCGCCTTGATCGACGCCAAGGGCGAGATCATCGGCGGCCATGGCATCGAACATTACGGGCATCTGCCGCTGCTGGTCGGCGGGGACGCGCCGCCGCATGCGGCCGCGCTGCTCGCCATGCTGGCGGCCGAACCCGATCTGATGGCCCAGGTCAAAACCGCAATCCGGGTCGGACAGCGGCGCTGGAACATCCAACTGGCCAACGGCATCGAAATCCGGCTGCCCGAGGTCGATGCCGCGCTGGCTTGGCGGCGCCTGGCCGAAATGAACAAGGAGCAGAAGCTCTTCGCACGCAATATCGCGGCCGTCGATTTCCGCGCCCGGGACCGCATGATCGTCCGGATGCGCCGGGAATCCGGCGCCGGCGAGGAGACCTGACGGCATGCATCCTGCATCGAACCTCCAGCAGAACGGAGCGCATTGACGTGGTCGAAAAGACGGTCGTAGCGGCCCTCGACATCGGCACGACGAAGATCTGCTGCTTCATCGCGGAAGTCGACGAAGCAGGCCAGATCCGCGTCGTCGGCATCGGCCATCAGGCCAGTGCCGGGCTTCGGGCCGGGACCGTGATCGAGATGGGTCCGGCGGAGCAGGCCGTGCTGTCGGCGGTTCATGCCGCGGAACGGATGGCGGGCACCACCATCCGGGCCGTCGTCGTCAGCACCTCCGGCGGCCAGCCGCAGAGCCGCACCGCCCTGTTCGAGGTGCCGATCGACGGCGCCGCCATCGGCGACCGCGATATCCGCCGCGTCCTCGAACGCGGCGGCATGGCACCCCAGCAGGACGGCCGCTTTACCTTGCACGCCATTCCCGTCGGCTTCGCCGTCGACGGCACCAACGGCAGCCGCGATCCGCGCGGGCTGCACGGCCGCATGCTGGGCGTGAAGCTGCATACGCTCACGGCCAATATCGGAACCGTGCGCAACCTGTCGACCTGCGTCGCACGCTGCCATCTGGACGTCGCGGATTTCGCGCTCGCCCCTTATGCCGCGGGCCTCGGCGCCCTGGTGGACGACGAGATGGACCTGGGCGTCACCGTCATCGACATGGGCGGCGGAACGACCTCGGTCGCGGTGTTCTGCGACGGCGCCCTGGTGTTCGCCGACAGCGTTCCCATCGGCGGCAGCCATGTCACCAACGACATCGCCCGCGGCCTGTCGACCCCGCTCTGGGCGGCCGAGCGCGTCAAGACTTTGCATGGCAGTTGCCTGCCGACCCCGTCCGACGAACATGAAGTGATCGGCGTGCCGCAGGTGGGCGAGGAAGAAGACGAGCAGCAATATCCGAAATCGCATCTGGTCCGGATCATCGCGCCGCGCGTGGAAGAAACGCTGGAACTCGTACGCTCGCAGCTGGTCGCCGCCGGAGCCGACCGGCTGGGCGGCCGGCGCGTCGTCCTCACCGGCGGTGCAAGCCAGCTTCCCGGCGTCCGCGAACTGGCCGGATTCATTCTCGACAAGCAGGTACGTCTCGGCCGGCCGATCGGCGTGACCGGCCTTGCCGAGGCAACGCAGGGGCCGGAATTTGCGGTCTGCACCGGGCTCCTGTCCTACGCCGTCGACGATCGCGGCGAAACCAGGCCGGGGGCTGCCAGCTCCGGCGAACCCCGGACGAACTGGCTTGGCCGCATCGGAGGTTGGTTCCGTGAGAATTTCTGACCCCGGCGCCGCAAGGTGCCAAACACCATCGTGCCACACAACCCGACCGGCCGATCCCTTCGGGGCTACGGGCGGCGAACGCGACTTGACCAACGTATCTTTGTTTGAACCGCTGGAGCGGAGGGCTTCGACATGACCATCACACTCTCTATGCCCAAGCCCGAAACCGAGCTGAAGCCGCGGATCACCGTGGTCGGCGTCGGCGGGGCTGGTGGCAATGCCGTCAACAACATGATCCGCTCCAATCTGGAGGGGGTCGAGTTCATCGTCTGCAATACCGATGCCCAGGCTCTCGGGCAGTCGGAAGCGGACCGCAAGGTTCAGCTCGGCGCGACCCTGACCCAGGGTCTGGGTGCCGGCTCCCGTCCGGAAATCGGCCGGGCAGCCGCCGAGGAGGCACTGGACGAGCTGTTCAGCCATATCGGCAGCACCCACATGCTGTTCATCACCGCCGGCATGGGCGGCGGTACCGGTACCGGCGGGGCTCCCGTGATCGCCCAGGCGGCGCGCGAGCAGGGCATCCTGACCGTCGGCGTGGTGACGAAGCCGTTCCACTTCGAGGGCATGCACCGCATGCGTTCGGCCGAAGCCGGGATCGAGGAACTGCAGAAGTATGTCGACACGCTGATCATCATTCCGAACCAGAACCTGTTCCGGATCGCGAACGAGAAGACCACCTTCGCCGACGCCTTCAAGATGGCCGACGACGTGCTCTACTCCGGCGTCCGCGGCGTCACCGACCTGATCGTGATGCCGGGCCTGATCAACCTCGACTTCGCCGACATCCGTACGGTGATGAGCGAGATGGGCAAGGCGATGATGGGCACGGGCGAGGCAGAGGGCGAGGAACGTGCCATCAAGGCCGCGGAATCCGCGATTTCCAACCCGCTGCTCGACGACATCACGATGAAGGGCGCGCGCGGCGTGCTCATCAACATCACCGGCGGCCTGGACATGACGCTGTTCGAGGTCGACGAGGCGGCGAACCGCATCCGCGAGGAAGTGGCCGGCGAAGCGAACATCCTGTTCGGGTCCACCTTCGACGCCGCCATGGAAGGCAAGATGCGGGTCTCGGTCGTCGCGACCGGCATCGATGCGAACGAGGCGATGCAGCCCCGCCCGCAGACCCAGCCGACGGCGCCGATCCGTATCACGCGGCCCATCCCGGCGGCCCGCCCGGCGGCCGCGCAGGCTGCCCAGACTCCGGCGGCTCAGGCCCCGGCGGCCATGGCGAACGCGCCCAAGCCCGCGCCGGAGCCGGCGCAGACCTGGACCGTCGAGCCCGAGATGCCGTCGCAGATCGCCGCGGAGAGCCCGATGCCCGCACCGGTGCAGCCGAAGATGCCGGAGGCGCAGACCGAGCAGCCCCGGCCGCAGCAGGCGACCCAGGACATGCGCATGGAACCGCGGCTCGGCCAGCGCACCTCGTTCATCCCGCCCCGCCCGGCCATGCCGAGCGATCCGGCACCGACGGAGCAGGCACGGCCCGATCCGTTCGCCATGGCGGACTATGAGAATGCCGGTGCCGCACCCGCACCGGCGGCCCGCCGCAAGCGTCGCAGCCTTCTGTCGCTGATGACGGGCAATGAGCGTCCCCGCGAAGCGACGCCGCCGGCGGCCCGCGATCCCTACACGGGCGAGCCGACGGGATCGGCCAATCGCGGCTTCCGGATGTCGGGCGGTCCCGCCGCCGCCATGGCGACGGGTGCGGTCGAACCCGCACCGAGCCAGCCGAGCCTGCACGGGCTCGATCCGTCGGAACGGGCCTCGATGTCCGATGCGGAGCGCGAAATGCGGGATCTGGAAATCCCGGCCTTCCTGCGCCGTCAGGCGAACTAAACCGTGCCGTCACGGCCGCCGCGACACAGTCTTCGCGGCGGCCGTCCCTCTCTCCGCCCGATACGCAAAAGCGGCGGAATCCCAGTAACAAAGCGCAATAAAGAGTGATTTGTCCGCGGAGTCCTGGGTTGCTACAGGATTACCGTCGGCGCCGAATGAGCGAAGCGCCGGGACGGAACGAAAGCGTAGCGGGGCATTCCGGTGGGTCTTGTTTTCGACGGTCGCGATAAATCGGACGATGCGAGCCACAGCTTGTGGCAGCGGACGTTGCGCGACAGCATCCATTGCAGCGGTGTTGGCCTGCATTCCGGCAAGCGGGTGTCCATGTCGCTGCATCCCGCGGCACCCGATACGGGTATCGTCTTCCGCCGCCTCGACCTGGACGGCCACCCCGAGATTCCGGCGCTTTACGACCGTGTCGGCGACACGCGGCTCTGCACCACACTGACATCCGAGTCCGGCGTGCATGTGGGAACGGTCGAGCATCTGATGTCGGCCTTCGTCGGTTGCGGCGTGGACAACGCCGTCGTCGAGTTGAATGCGGCGGAAGTGCCGATCATGGACGGCAGCGCCGAACCCTTCGTGTTCCTGATCGAGTGCGCCGGACTGGTCACGCAGACCGCACGGCGCCATGTCATCGAAGTGCTCAAGACGGTGGAAGTGCGCGAAGGCGACAAGATCGCGCGGCTGGAGCCCTCGGACGGCTTCTCCATCGATCTCGGCATTGCCTTCGGCAGCACCGCAATCGGCGAGCAGAACCTCTTCCTCGACGTGACCGGCCGCGCCTTCAAGGACGAGATCAGCCGCGCACGAACCTTCGGCTTCCTGCACGAGGTCGAGGCGCTGCGTGCCGCCGGACTGGCGCGCGGCGGATCGCTGGAGAATGCGGTGGTCGTCGCGGGCGACCAGGTGCTGAACGAAGACGGCCTTCGCTACGCCGACGAGTTCGTGCGGCACAAAATCCTCGATTGCATCGGCGACCTTTCCCTGGCCGGCCGTGGGCTGATGGCACATTTCAGCGGCTATTGCGTCGGCCACCGGATCAACAATCTGCTGCTCCGGGCGCTGTTCGCCGACCCCGAGGCATGGCGCCTGCGGCCGGTGCAGCTATCGACCGGACGGGCCGCGCCCCAGCTTCGCCAGGCCCCCGCCGCAATCTCCGCCTGACAAAAGCCTACGCCGTTCCGGCCAACCTGCTTGTGGGAAACAGGCAGCGGCGATGCTATATATGGGTCCGGTTCCGATCCGGCCGACAGGATGTTCCATCCGACCATGACGGTGATCCACCGTCCCGCGGTGGAAACTCCCTTGGTCGTGCATTCGGCCGGCCGACACTTTCGATGGATCGCCGATGACCGTTCGCCGCTCTCGCCCTTCGATCCGCGCCCTCGTCTATGGCGTCGTTGCCTCGCTTCCCCTCATGCTCGCCGGTTGCGAGACGATGGACAGCGTTTTCGGCCGGCCGGAAGACGAAGAAGAGCAGACGCGCGACCGGCCGGTCGAGGAAATCTACAACGCCGCGATGGATCACCTGCAGGCCGGCTGGTACGATTCGGCCGCGGAAAACTTCGACGAGGTCGAGCGGCAGCACCCTTACTCCGCCTGGGCAACCAAAGCCCAGCTGATGTCGGGCTACTCGCATTATCTCGGCGGCAAGTACGACGAAGCGCTGATCGGACTCGACCGCTACATCGAACTGCATCCCGGCAGCCAGGACATCGCCTACGCCTATTATCTGAAGGCGCTCTGCTACTACGAGCAGATATCGGACGTGCAGCGCGACCAGAAGATGACCCAGCTGGCTCTGGATTCGCTGGATGAAGTGACGAAGCGTTTCCCCGGCACGTCCTACGCCCGCGACGCGCGCATCAAGCTCGATCTCACCTTCGACCATCTCGCCGGCAAGGAGATGGAGGTGGGCCGCTACTATCAGCGGCGCGGCGAGCATCTCGCCGCCATCAACCGCTTCCGCGCCGTGATCGAGAAGTATCAGACGACGACCCACGTCCCCGAGGCGCTGCATCGCCTGACCGAGAGTTATCTCGCCCTCGGCATCACAGACGAGGCGCAGATGACGGCCGCCGTTCTCGGTCACAATTTCCCCGGCAGCGTCTGGTACGAGGACAGCTATGCCCTGCTCGAAGCCCGCAGCCTGCAACCGAAGCAGAAGCAAGGCTCGTGGCTGAGCTGGCTGTGGAACTGGTAACGCCGGGCTGAGTCATGCTGACGGGGCTCAGCATCCGCAATGTCGTCCTGATCGACCGCCTCGACCTTCCATTCTCGTCCGGCCTCACGGTGCTGACGGGCGAGACCGGCGCCGGAAAGTCGATCCTGCTCGACGCGCTGGGGCTTGCCCTCGGCATGCGTTCGGACAGCGGCCTCGTCCGGCACGGCACGGAGCAGGCAACCGTCGCCGCCACATTCGAACCGGCTCCCGATCATCCCGCCCGCCGGATGCTTGCGGAACAGGGGCTCGACGGCGAGGACGTGCTGGTCCTGCGCCGCCTTGTCGGCGCCGACGGCCGCAGTCGCGCCTTTGTCAACGACCAGCCGGTCAGCGTCGCCCTTCTCCGCCAGATCGGCGACGCGCTGATCGAGATTCAGGGGCAGCACGACCAGCGCGGCTTGCTCGATCCGGGGACGCATCGAAACCTGCTGGACGCCTATGGCCGGTTTCCCCACCTGCTCGATGCCGTTCAGAACGCGCATACACGGTGGCGCGCCGCGGCGGCCGCGCGCCGCGACGGCGACGCCGAAGCCAACCGGGCGGAGCGGGACGAAGCCTTTCTCCGCCACACGCTTGAGGAACTCGACCAGTTGGATGCCCAGCCGGGCGAAGCAGAAGACCTCGCCCGGACGCGTACCATGCTTGCCCATGCCGAGAAGCTGGTCGGTGCCATGAACGGGGCCTTTGCCGAACTGCGCGAGGAAGGCGGCGCCGAATCCCGCCTGCATGCCGCGCAGCGCCAGTTGGGACAGGCCGCAGAGCTTGCCGGCGGACGGCTGGACGCGGCCCTCGCCGCCCTGGACCGTGCCGCGGTGGAACTGGACGATGCCTTGCACGAGCTGCAGTCGGCGGCCGAAGACGTCGATTTGAGCGGCGGAAGGCTGGAAGAGGTCGAGGAGCGACTGTTCGCGTTGCGCGACGTGGCACGCAAGCATACCGTCGAGCCGGACGCGCTGCCGTCGCTGCGGGAGGACGTGGCGCACCGCCTGTCGCTGATCGAGGACCGGACCGCCGCCCTTGCCAGACTGGAAGCAGCGGAAGCGGCAGCCCGCGCAGACTACATGGCTGCAGCCGAAGCAGTGAGTGCGGCGCGCCGGGCGGCCGCGCAGCGCCTTGATACCGCCGTCGCCGCGGAACTGCCGCCGCTCCGGCTGGACAAGGCGCGCTTCGCGACGCATGTCGAACGCCTCGACGAAAGCGGCTGGAGCGCGGACGGCATCGACAAGGTCCAGTTCCTTGTGTCCACCAATCCCGGCACGCCTGCCGGACCGTTGAACCGCATCGCGTCGGGCGGCGAACTTGCCCGCTTCATGCTTGCGCTCAAGGTCGCGCTCACCGATGTCGGCGACATTCCCACGCTGGTCTTCGACGAGGTCGATGCGGGGATCGGCGGCGCGACGGCGGATGCCGTCGGCGAGAGGCTGGCCCGGCTGGCGGCCGAACGGCAGATTCTCGTCGTGACCCATTCGCCGCAGGTCGCGGCCCGGGGCGCCGTCCACATGCATGTGGACAAGCAGGCCCGGGGCGAGGCCGTCCTCACCACCGTCAGCCGCCTGGACGACGCTGCCCGGCGCGAGGAGGTGGCGCGCATGCTGTCGGGACAGACGATCACCGACGAGGCCCGCGCCGCGGCGGACCGACTGATCCAGGGCCGGCCCGGATGAACGGCCGCAACCTTGCGACCCTGCCGCCGGAATCCCTGACCGAGGCCGAAGCCGCATCGGAGCTGGCGCGGCTGGCGGACGAGATCGCGCGGCATGACCGGCTCTACTACCAGAACGATGCGCCGAGCATCTCGGATGCGGATTACGACGCACTGCGCCGCCGCAACGACGCCCTGGAAGCGCGGTTCCCCGATCTGATCCGATCCGACAGCCCCAGCCGCCGCGTCGGCGCCGCCCCGGCCGCAGGCTTCGCCAAGGTGACGCATGCGAAGCCCATGCTGTCGCTGGGCAACGCCTTCGACGCCGAGGAAGTCCGCGAGTTCGCGGAGCGGGTCCGACGCTTCCTGAACCTGCCCGCGGAGGAGCGGCTCGACCTCGTCGCGGAACCCAAGATCGACGGCCTGTCGGCCTCGCTGCGCTATGTCGACGGGCGCCTGGCGACCGGCGCCACGCGCGGCGACGGCAGCGTGGGCGAGGATGTGACGCGCAACCTGCGGACCGTCTCGGATATCCCGCAGATTCTGAACGGCCCGGCACCGGCGGTGCTGGAAGTGCGCGGCGAGGTCTATATGACCAAGTCGGATTTCTTCGCCATGAACGCACGCCAGGAAGCGGCCGGTGGCAAGGTTTTCGCCAATCCGCGCAACGCAGCGGCGGGCAGTCTGCGCCAGATCGACCCGAAGGTGACGGAAAGCCGCCCCCTGCGCTTCTTCGTGCATGGCTGGGGCGAGACGAGCGAGCCCCTGGGCGAAACCTATTGGGACGTGCTGAAACGCCTGGAGGGGTGGGGATTTCCGACCAACCCGCTGGCCGCGCTGTGTCCGGATGCGGAAACCGCGCTCCGCCTGCACGAAGACCTCGCGGGACGCCGCGCTGCGCTCGACTACGATATCGACGGCATCGTCTACAAGGTGAACCGTTTGGACTGGCAGGCACGGCTCGGCATGGTCAGCCGTGCGCCGCGCTGGGCCATCGCCCATAAGTTCCCGGCCGAGCAGGCGGAGACCGTCCTGCAGGACATCACCATCCAGGTCGGGCGAACCGGCGCCCTGACGCCGGTTGCCGAGTTGCAGCCCGTCACGGTCGGCGGGGTCGTCGTCCGGCGGGCGACCTTGCACAACGAGGACGAGATCGCGCGACTGGATGCGCGGATCGGCGACACGGTCGTGGTGCAGCGGGCGGGCGATGTGATCCCCCAGGTGGTCCGCATCGTTCCGGAAAAGCGTCCTCCCGACGCGCAGTCCTTCGCCTTTCCCAAGGTCTGCCCGGTCTGCGGCAGCCACATCGAACGCGACGACGGCGACGTCATCCAGCGTTGCACCGGCGGCCTGGTCTGCGAGGCACAGGCCCTTGAGCGGCTGCGCCATTTCGTGTCCCGCGATGCCTTCGACATCGAGGGCATGGGGACCAAGAACATCGAGGAGTTCTGGGCCGCCGAACTGGTCCGGCAGCCGGCGGACATCTTCCGCCTGCACCGGCACCGCGCAGCACTGGAGCAGCGCGAACGCTGGGCCGAGCAGAAGGTCGCCAATCTGCTGAACGCCATCGAGGCGCGGCGCGAGATTCCGCTCGACCGGTTCATCTATGCGCTGGGCATCCGACATGTGGGGCAGACGACAGCCAAGCTCCTGGCCCGCTATTACGGCTCCTACACCGCCTGGCGGAGCGCCATGGAAGAGGCGGCACGCGAACGCAAGGACCAGCCGGAAGAGTTGCGCAAGCCCGAGGCGGTCGGCCCGGCCTATGCGGACCTGACCAGCATCGACACGGTCGGTATGACGGTCGCCGACAGCCTGTGCGCCTTCTTCGGCGAACCGCATAATCTCGCCGTGCTCGACGCCCTGGTGGCCGAAGGACTGGTCGTGCTCGATGTCGCCGCCCCCGCTATCGGGACGGGCTCGCCGTTTGCGGGAAAGACGGTCGTCTTTACGGGCACCCTGGAACGGATGACACGCAACGAGGCGAAAGCGCGGGCCGAGACCCTGGGTGCGAAAGTGGCGGGCTCTGTCTCGAAGAAGACGGATTTCGTCGTCGTGGGTGCGGATGCGGGGTCGAAGGCAAAGAAAGCGGAGGAATTGGGCGTTCGCGTGCTGACGGAGGATGAATGGCTTACCCTTCTCGGTGCATAAGGTAGACAGCGGACTTCAGAGGGGAGTGCAGATGGCACAAAGCCGGGGACTCGTTAACGCGGTCATGGGCAGCGCATTGGCATTCGCCATTCTGCTTCCGGTCGCGCCTGTCCAGGCGGATTCGCGGATCAAGACGTTCGAGTACGACGAATCGGGCCGTTTCAAATCGGCGACCGAGAAGAAGGGCGAGAATGACGGGGCCACGCCGGGCGCGCCCGGCGACCCGTCCGCCACGGACGGGCCCGCAACCGACGGCAGCAAGGGGGACGGCGCCAGTTCGGAGCAGGGCGAGTTCGTGCCCGGCGAAATCCTCGTCCTCGATCCGCCGCAGGGTCTGGAGAACCGGTTGGGCAGCTTTGGGCTCACCCTGCTGGAACGGACGCGGCTGAAAAGCCTGTCGCTCGACGCATGGCGCCTGAAGGTCAAGAAGGACGGGACCGAGACACAGGCGCTGGAAGCCTTGCGCCGGGCCTATCCCGACATCCAGGCGGACCTGAACAGCATCTATGCCCTGCAATCCCGCTCGCTCAACCAGGATTATTCCCGTCCCACGGTCGGCTGGACGGACATCCCGGCGACATGCGGAACCGGCGTCCGGATCGGCGTCATCGACACCGGCGTGGATTCCGGGATCGAGATGCTGACCGGCCAGCGCATCGTCCGGCGCTCCTTTGCCGACGACCATGCCGATGTGGTGCCGGAAGATCACGGAACCGCCGTCGCTTTGCTGCTGATCGGCCGTACGGATCGCAACGAGGAACCGGGCCTGCTGCCGGGAGCACAGCTCTACGCCGCCGACATCTTCCAGCGCGGCCGCGACGGCCGGCCCTCCGGCAGCCTGATGGCGATGATCAAAGCCATCGACTGGCTGACCGAGCATCGTGTCCACTCGATCAATCTCAGCCTCGCGGGCAGTCGCAACGCCGTGCTGCTCTACGCCGTCAACCGCGCGCTCACCAAGGGCATGGTGCTGGTGGCAGCGGCCGGCAACAACGGCCCCGATGCCGTCCCGGCCTGGCCGGCGGCCCATCCCAAGGTCATCAGCGTCACCGCAATCGACGCCGGTTATGTCGTTTACAGCGCCGCCAACCAGGGCAGCTATATCGACTTCGCCGCCCCTGGCGTCTCGCTCTGGACCATGACCCCCGGTGGCGGGAAATATCAGAGCGGCACCTCCTTCGCCGCCCCCTTCGTCACCGCCATGACCGCCCTGCTGGTCGCAGGCGGCAGCCGGACCGATCCCGAGGTCTTGCGCGACACGCTGCGGCGCTACGCAATCGACCTGGGACAGCCGGGCAAGGATAGCGTGTTCGGATGGGGGCTCGTGCGGGCGCGTCCGCCCTGCTGACGATCAGCCGGCGACCGGCCGCGTCGCCGTCGCCAGCCACTGACGGGTCGCATCGTCGATAAGCGGCGAAAGACTCTCCCGAACGGTCCGGTGATAACGATCGAGCCACGCCGCCTCATCGCGCGTCAGCATTGCCGGCTCCACAAGCGCCAGATCGATAGGGGCAAGCGTAATCGTCTCGAAGCCCAGCATCTGGCGCTCCGCACCCGCCTCCGACACCGCAATGACGGCCAGCAGATTCTCGATGCGGATGCCATAGCACCCCGTCTTGTAGTAGCCGGGTTCGTTGGACAGAATCATGCCCGGCCGCAGGGCCTGCCCCCCGCCCGCCTTGGATATCCGCTGCGGCCCCTCATGCACGCCGAGAAAGCTGCCGACGCCGTGACCCGTCCCGTGATCGTAGTCGAGCCCCGCCTGCCATAACGGCCGCCGCGCCAGGGC
>JBFWNZ010000026.1:0-20443 GCA_050250795.1 Alphaproteobacteria bacterium
CGTCCTTGACGATGTAGTCGGTGTCGCGCTGGAACAGCTTGTGGGCGCGCAGCGCCTGGTTGATGTGATGCACCAGCGAAACATTGTGGATGTCGTAGAGCGCGCCCTCGGTCAGCATGCCGGCCGCCGTGAGCAGCTCTTCGACATGCTGCTGGCCCTGCTCGGTCAGGGCGACGGTGCGGTGCTTCTCGTCCTTCTCGTAATCCTCGTCGGTCAGGCTGGGGATCAGCCGGTCGACCTTCACATAGAGGTCGGACGAGGTTTCGGCCGGACCCGAGATGATCAGCGGCGTCCGCGCCTCGTCGATCAGGATCGAGTCGACCTCGTCCACGATCGCGAAACTGAAGCTGCGCTGGACCATCTCCTCCAGCGAGAACTTCATGTTGTCGCGCAGATAGTCGAAACCGAACTCGTTGTTGGTGCCGTAGGTCACGTCGGCGGCGTATTGATCGCGCCGGTCGACGTCGTCAATGCCGTGCACGATGCAGCCGACGCTCAGCCCGAGGAACCGATAGACCTGGCCCATCCAGCCGGAGTCGCGGCGGGCGAGATAGTCGTTCACGGTGACGACGTGCACGCCCTTGCCGGTCAGCGCGTTCAGATAGACAGGAAGGGTGGCGACGAGGGTCTTGCCTTCGCCGGTCCGCATCTCGGCAATCTTGCCTTCATGCAAGACCATGCCGCCGATCAGCTGCACATCGAAATGCCGCTGCCCCAGCGTGCGCTTCGCCGCCTCGCGTACGGTCGCAAAGGCTTCGACCAGCAGATCGTCCAGCGTTTCGCCGGCCGCGAGCCGTTCGCGGAAGCGGTCCGTCTGCGCCCGCAGGGCGGCATCGTCCAGCGCCGCAATCTCGGGCTCCAGCGCATTGATACGGTTCACCTGCCCTTCCAGGCGGCGGATGGTGCGTTCGTTGACGGTCCCGAAGACCCGCTTGAGAAGGCCGCGTAGCATGAAAACCCTCGGCGCCTGTGGCCGCGTCGGGCGGCTCGCGCGAAAAACGGCGTGCGGACGGAGAAATCGACAAGTCAGATAAGGGCCCGACGGCGCAGTGTCAACGTCGCCCGCCGGATCGCGGCCATACAGGGCGGCCATACAAGATTGCCGCTCTTGTCCCGCACGCGAACATATGCTTTATCCCCGCGCGTGGCCGGCGGGCCGGAACGCGCGGAAGGTCGCGCCCGCCCATGCTGCCGACAGACCCATGCCGGCGCCGGCGCTCCCTGCAACGAGGAAGGATGGCCCGAATGAGTCACCGCCCCCTGCGTGCCGCCGCTGTCGCCGTCGCCCTGGCCCTGATCGCCGTGCCCGCCGCGGCCCAGCAGAAAGACCAGAAGCCGACGGCACCGAAGCCGGCGACGCAGCCCAAGCGCATCGTCGTCGCGAAGGTCGAGAACGAGCCGATCTATCAGGACGAGATCGTGTCGATGTTCCGCAGCCTGCCGCCGCAGATGCAGAGCCAGGGCATGCCGGCCGTCTATCCGATGCTGCTGGAGCAGGCGGTGAACGCGCAGATGCTGACGGTGTTCGGCCGCCGCGAGAAGCTGTCCCAGGACCCCGAGGTCAAGGAACGGATGAAGGTCGCGGAGGATGAGATCATCCGCTCCGTCTACCTGAACCGTCTGGTCCAGCAGAATCTGACCGAGGACCGCCTCAAGCACCGCTACGACCAGATCGTGAAGGAGCGGCCGCAGGAAGAGGAAGTGCGCGCGCGCCACATCCTGGTGCCCGACGAGGCGCAGGCCAAGTCGATCATCAAGGAGCTGCAGGGCGGCGCCGATTTCGCCGATCTGGCGACCAAGAATTCCCGCGACGGGTCGGCGCGCCAGGGCGGCGATCTCGGCTATTTCGTCCGCCGCGAGATGGTGAAGCCGTTCTCGGACGCCGCCTTCGCGCTGGAGAAGGGCCAGTTCACGACGACCCCGGTCAAGACCGAGTTCGGCTGGCACATCATCAAGGTCGAGGACAAGCGTACCCTGAACGCGCCGCCCTATGAGCAGGCGAAGGCCCAGCTGGCCCAGGATGTCGGCCAGCAGCTTGCCGCCACCATCGTCAAGCAGCTGCGCGAGCAGGCGAAGATTCAGAAATTCAACTTCGACGGCTCGCCCGCCGCCGCCACCCCGCCGGCCGCGGCACCCGCACAGGCCCCCAAGAAACCATAAGAACCGTATCCCGGGCGGCGCGCCCGCCGCCGCCCGGTTTCCAGAGGTTACGCCATGCCGCCAAAATCCCCGCTCGCACCGGAGCATTTCCCGGACCTGCCCGCCATTCCCGGCCTGCGCCTCGCTGGCGCCCCCTGCGGCATGAAGGCCAGCGGACGCCACGACCTGTTCCTGGCCGAGCTGGCGCCGGGCACGACGGTGGCCGGCGCCTTCACGCGCTCGCTCTGCCCGTCGGCCCCGGTCGACTGGTGCCGCCATGCCCTGGCGCAGGGGCAGGCGCGGGTGCTGGTGGTGAATTCGGGCAATTCCAACGCCTTCACCGGCAAGGCCGGCGACCGTACGGTCGAGCATACGGTCGCGGGCGCGGCAAAGCTGTTCGGCTGCGCGCCCGAGGAGGTGTTCGTCGCCTCGACCGGCGTGATCGGCGTGCCGGTGCCGCAGGACTATATCAGCACGCGCCTGCCGGGGCTGGCGCCGCAGCTGTCGCCCGATGGCTGGATGGACGCCACCCTGGCCATCATGACCACCGACACCTTCCCGAAAGGTGCGGTGGCGACGGCGCGGATCGGCGATGCCGAGGTCACGATCGCCGGCATTGCCAAGGGTTCGGGGATGATCGCGCCGGACATGGCGACGATGCTGGGCTTCATCTTCACCGACGCCAAGATTCCGGCACCGGTGCTGCAGACGCTGCTGACCCGCGCCGTGGACGATTCCTTCAACAGCATCACGGTGGACAGCGACACGTCGACCAGCGACACGGTGCTGCTCTGCGCGACCGGCCAGGGTGCCGCCCATCCGCCGGTGGAGAGCGCGTCGGATCGCCATCTTGCCGGCTTCCGCCGGGCGCTGGCCCAGGTCTGCCAGGATCTGGCAACCCAGATCGTGCGCGACGGCGAGGGCGCGCAGAAATTCGTGACCATCGACGTGATCGGCGCCGCCTCGCGCCGGGCGGCGCGGCGCATCGGCCTCGCCATCGCCAACTCGCCCCTGGTCAAGACGGCGATTGCCGGCGGCGACCCGAACTGGGGCCGGATCGTGATGGCGGTTGGCAAGGCCGGCGAAAAGGCCGACCGCGACCTGCTGTCGATTGCGCTGGGCGGGGTGCGGATCACCGAGAACGGGCAGGTCCGCGCGAATTACGACGAGGCCGCCGCTGCGGCGCATTTCGCCGGCCAGGACATCCGCATCGAGGTCGACCTGGGCATCGGGCGCGGCCGGGCGCGGGTGTGGACCTGCGACCTGACGCATGGCTACATCACCATCAACGCTGACTATCGGACCTGAGATGCCGGCCGATCCCACCGGATGCTGGGATGCCGCGCGCGACGCGCCGGCGAAGGGGCTGGTTCTGGTCGTCGCCGCGGCGCTGGTCGACGGCGATGGCCGCGTGCTGCTGGCGCAGCGGCCGCCGGGCAAGAGCATGGCCGGGCTGTGGGAGTTCCCCGGCGGCAAGGTGCATGACGGCGAGAGCCCCGAGCAGGCCCTGATCCGCGAATTGCGCGAGGAACTGGGCATCGAGACGCGCAACAGCTGCCTCGCCCCCTTCGCCTTCGCAAGCCACGCCTATGAGACGTTCCAATTGCTGATGCCGCTCTATGTCTGCCGCGTCTGGCAGGGCACGCCGCAGGGGCGCGAGGGCCAGAACCTTGCCTGGGTCCGGGCGGTGCGGCTGGCCGACTATCCGATGCCGCCGGCCGACCTGCCGCTGGTGGCGCTGCTGCGCGACCTGCTCTGAGGCCGCCTCCCGCCCGTTGACATGGATGCGCGGATCAAGTCCGCGCATGACGTATCGTATTGATATCAAATATAAACCGTCATTGCCGGGCTTGACCCGGCAATCCAGGGCCAGCGGCACGGCGTGTCGCCCGGATTCCTGCTCAATGACGACGGTGGGAAACGGGTTTTGCCTTCCAGACGGTCACGACCGGACCACCGGCCTCAATCGAACAGGCTGTCGGCGACGAACGGGTTCGCCTGCCGCTCCGCGCCGAAGGTCGAGAGCTGGCCGTGACCGGGCACGAAGGTCACATCCTCGCCCAGCGGCCACAGCTTTTCGCGGATCGAGCGCACCAGCAGGTCGTGGTCGCCATGCGGGATGTCGCTGCGCCCGACCGAGCCGCGGAACAGCACGTCGCCGACCAGCGCCAGCCGCAATTCCGGATGAAAGAACACCACATGCCCCGGCGTATGGCCGGGGCAATGGCGCACATCCAGCACCGCTCCCGCCGCATCCACCGTGTCGCCGTCGGACAGCCAGCGGTCCGGTGCGAAGGGTTCGGCCGGCGGAAAGCCATAGCGTGCCGTCTCGCCCGGCAGCCGGTCGAGCCAGAAGGCATCGGCTTCGTGCGGGCCCTCGATCGGCACGCCCAGCCGCGCACGCAGCACGGCCGCCCCCGAGGCATGGTCGAGATGCCCGTGCGTCAGCAGGATTTTGTCGATCCGCATCTCCGCCTCGGCCGCCGCCTCCAGGATGGCGTCGAGATCGCCGCCCGGATCGCAGACCGCGCCCTCGCCGGTCGCCTCGTCCCAGAGCAGCGTGCAGTTCTGGCGGAAGGGCGTGACGGGCAGGATGGCGCATTTCATGATCGGGGCCTCGCAGACTCGGATGGATGACACTGCTTAGCGCGCCCGGCGCGTCCCGCCAACGGCCGCGCATCGCCGTTTGCGTTTCCACCCGCCGCCGCTATCCTGCGCTGCATGGACGAACTTGCGACAATTACGCGCACCGACGAGACGATGGCGGTGCTCGACGCCCATCGCTTCGACACCGCGCCGCTGGCGCGGTTCATGGAGCGCCATGTGGCGGGCTTCACGCCGCCGCTCGACCTCGGCCAGTTCCGCGGCGGCATGTCGAATCCGACCTTCCTGGTCACCGACGGCGCCGGGCGGCGCTATGTCCTGCGCAAGAAGCCGCCGGGCGAGCTTCTGCCTTCGGCGCATGCGGTGGACCGCGAGTTCAAGGCGATCTCGGCCCTGGCCGGAACGGATGTGCCGGTCGCCCCGGCCTATGCGCTATGCGAGGACGAGTCGGTCCTGGGCACCGCCTTCTACGTCATGGGCTTCGTCGAAGGCCGCGTGTTCCGTCATGTCGAATTGCCGGAGCTGACGCCGGCCGGGCGCGACGCGATCTACGATGCGATGAACGACGCGCTGGCACGGCTGCACAATGTCGACTACGCCGCCGTCGGCCTCTCCGATTACGGCCGCGCCGGCGGCTATAACGCCCGGCAGATCAAGCGCTGGTCGCAGAATTATGTTGCGCAGAAGACCGACGACCTGCCGGCGATGGACGGGCTGATGGCCTGGCTGCCCGAGAACATCCCCGACGACAGCCTGACCACGGTCGCGCATGGCGACTACCGGCTGGAGAACCTGATCTTTCATCCCACCGAGGCGCGGGTCGTCGCCATCGTGGACTGGGAGCTGGGCACGCTGGGCAACCCCTATTCCGACCTCGCCTATAACTGCCTGCCCTATCACGTGCCCGATCCGCGGCGCGGCGTGCTGAAGGATCTGGATTTCGCGACCTACGGCATCCCGACGGAAGACGAGTATGTCGCGCGCTATTGCCGGCGCCGGGGTCTGAGCGAGATTCCGAACTGGCGGTTCTATCTGGTGCTGTCGCTGTTCCGCCTCGCCTCCATCGTCCAGGGCGTCTATTTCCGCGGATTGCAAGGCAATTCCCCGACGCCGGACGCACTGAAGCGCCGCGACATGTGCCGCCACCTGTCCACCATCGCCTGGGACCTGGTGCGGAAGGGCGCATAGCCGCCGCCGCGAAATTCCCGCTGTCGGGAGGCCGCCGGCCGTACTATATCGGTTGCCATGTCCACGATGTTCGTCGTCCTGACAGTCATCGCCATGCTGATCACGCTGGGGGTGCTGTTCGCCGGAATCATCACCATGGCGCGCGGCGGCGAGACCGACCGGCGCTACGCCAACAAGCTGATGCGTGCCCGAATCATCGCCCAGGCCGTCGCCCTGGCGCTGTTCGCCATCGCGATGCTGCTGGCCAAGAAGGGAAGCTGACATCCGCATGGTGCGGCTGACGCGCATCTATACCGGCGGCGGCGACAAGGGCGAGACCTCGCTCGGCGACGGCGCG
Source organism: Alphaproteobacteria bacterium (assembly GCA_050250795.1). GTDB lineage: Bacteria > Pseudomonadota > Alphaproteobacteria > UBA8366 > UBA8366 > JBFWNZ01. Next base: position 6,269 of record JBFWNZ010000026.1, read on the forward strand.
CGGGTCGGCAAGGACGACCTGCGGGTCGAGGCTTACGGCACCGTCGACGAAGCGAATGCCGTGATCGGCCTTGCGCGCCTGCATGCAGCGGGAGCGGTCGATGCCGTCCTCGCCCGTGTCCAGAACGACCTGTTCGACCTGGGCGCCGATCTCTGCACGCCGGAGGACGCAAGCCGGGCGGCCGGCGCGTTGCGGGTGACGGCGGAGCAATCGGCGCGGCTGGAACGCGAGATCGATGCCGCCAACGCCGATCTGGCGCCGCTGAACAGCTTCGTCCTGCCCGGCGGAACGCCGCTCGCCGCGGCATTGCACCATGCCCGGACGGTGGTCCGGCGCGCGGAACGGCAGGTCGTCGCCCTGGCGCGGCGCGAAGCCGTCAACGTGCAGGCGGTCGTCTATCTCAACCGCCTCTCCGATCTGATGTTCGTCCTGTCCCGACAGGCCAATGACGGCGGCCGTGCCGACGTCCTATGGGTGCCGGGCGCCACGCGATAGGCCGCCGATGCTGGCGGAACTGCTCGAATACCTGACGACCGATTGCCCCGCCTTTGCGCGCCGCCACGGCTATCTGCGCGAGGCGATCGCGCTGCGCCACCGCCATCGCCGCCTCGCCCGCGCCTGGGCGCCGCATCTCGCCGCCGCCCAGGCCGTCGTCACGCAGGCGATCCAGCGCTGCGCGCGCCGCAGGACGGCGCTGGTGCTCGGGTCCGGCCTGCTGGCGGACTTGCCGATGGACGCGCTGGCCGCAGGGTTCGAGCGCGTGCTGCTGGCCGACGCCGTGCATCTGCGGCCGGCCCGGCGCATTGCGGCGCGGTTTTCCAATGCGACGCTCGTCCATGCCGATCTGACCGGAATCGCCATCGATCTCGACCGGCTGCTCGCTTCGGGCTGGCGCGGCGATCCGGTGCCCTCTCCGACCGTCTTCCTGGACGAGCCGGGGATCGACCTGGTGGTGTCCGCCAACCTGCTCTCGCAGCTTCCGTTGATGCCGGCCGCCGCGCTGGCCCGGCGCGGGGTGCTGGATGCCGCCGCCCGCGCGCGCTTCTGCACCGCCGTGGTCGCGGCCCATCTCGCCTATCTGCGCCGTTTCGACGCCACGGTCTGCCTGATCACCGACACCGAGCGCACCGTCATCGGGCGCGATGGAACGGTGCTCGGCGTGCAGGACGCACTGCATGGTGCCGCCCTTCCGGGCGGGGATACGACCTGGGACTGGGATTTCCTGCCGCCGGGCGAAACGGGCGGGGGACGGCGGGTTGCCGCGCGCATGCTCGGCATTCCGGACATGGCTGCCGCGCAGGTTGCGGCCGGACCCATCCTTGACACTCCACCGGCCCAGCCCTAAGAAGCACCTCTTTTCACAGAGAACCCGTGCAAGGTAGGGCGATGAAGGTCCTTGTCCCCGTCAAGCGCGTGATCGACTACAACGTCAAGATCCGCGTCAAAAGCGACCAGTCCGGCGTCGAGACCCAGAACGTCAAGATGTCGATGAACCCGTTCGACGAAATCGCCGTCGAAGAGGCCGTGCGCCTGAAGGAAGCCGGAAAGGCGACGGAAATCGTCATCGTTTCCGTCGGCCCCCAGGCCTCGCAGGAAACGATCCGCACGGCGCTGGCGATGGGCTCGGACCGCGGCATCCTGGTCCAGGCCGACGGCGAAGTGCAGCCCCTGGCGGTGGCCAAGGTGCTGAAGGCACTGGCCGACAAGGAATCGCCGGACCTGATCATCCTGGGCAAGCAGGCGATCGACGACGACAGCAACCAGACCGGCCAGATGCTGTCGGCGCTGCTCGGCTGGAGTCAGGCGACCTTCGCCTCGAAGATCGAGATCGACGGCAGCGGCGCCAATGTGACCCGCGAGGTCGATGGCGGGCTTGAGACGATCAAGGTCAAGCTGCCGCTGGTGGTGACCACCGATCTGCGGCTCAACGAGCCGCGCTATGCCTCGCTGCCGAACATCATGAAGGCGAAGAAGAAGCCCATCGACACGGTGGCGCCGAGCGATCTGGGCGTCGATGTGACGCCGCGCCTGACGACGGTGAAGGTGGAGGAGCCGGCGCGCCGGCAGGCGGGGGCGCGGGTCGCCGACGTCGCCGAACTGGTCGCCAAGCTGAAGAACGAAGCGAAGGTGATCTGATCATGGCCAATCTGGTTTATGTCGAGCATGCCGGCGCGGCGCTGAAGGGCGGCGCGCTGAACACCATCGCCGCGGCCCAGGCCATCGGCGGCGACACCGACCTGCTGATCGCCGGTCAGGGTTGCGACGATGCCGCCGCAACGGCCGCAAAGGTGCCGGGCGTGCGCAAGGTGCTGGTCGCCGATGCCGCCGAATACGCCCATCCGCTGGCCGAGAACATGGCCCAGCTGCTGGTCGGGCTCGCCGGCGACTATAGCCACATCCTGGCCGCCGCGACCACGGTAGGAAAGAACATCCTGCCGCGTGCGGCAGCCCTGATGGACGTGCAGCAGATTTCCGAGATCACCAAGGTCGTCGATGCCGACACCTTCGAACGGCCGATCTATGCCGGCAACGCCATCGCGACGGTGAAGTCGTCGGATGCGAAGAAGGTGATCACCGTCCGTGCCACCGGTTTCGACCCGGTCGCGGCCGAGGGCGGCAGCGCCGCGGTCGAGAAGACCGGCGGCAAGGGCGATGCCGGCCTGTCCAGCTTCGTGAAGGCCGAGGTCAGCAAGTCCGAGCGGCCGGAACTGACGGCGGCGCGCATCGTCATCTCCGGCGGCCGCGGCATGCAGAACGGCGAGAACTTCAAGATGCTCGAGAAGGTCGCCGACAAGCTGGGCGCCGCCGTCGGCGCCTCGCGCGCGGCAGTGGACGCGGGCTACGTTCCGAACGAATATCAGGTCGGACAGACGGGTAAGATCGTGGCCCCCGACCTGTACATCGCCGTCGGCATCTCCGGCGCCATCCAACACTTGGCCGGAATGAAGGACAGCAAGGTCATCGTGGCCATCAACAAGGATGAGGAAGCGCCGATCTTCCAGGTGGCCGACTACGGCCTCGTCGCCGACCTGTTCAAGGCGGTGCCGGAGTTGGAGGCGGAACTCGACAAGGTGCTGTAGCGGCACCGTCCGGGGATCGACCTTAGGCGACCGGCCCCGGTCCAACGAACCGGAGGGCAGGACGTGACGATACAGACGATCGGCATCATCGGCGCTGGCCAGATGGGCAACGGCATTGCGCATGTCTGCGCACTGGCCGGCCACGATGTGCGACTCCTCGACGTGGAACAGGGCCGCCTGGACAAGGCCCTGGTCACCATCGACAAGAACCTGGACCGGCAGGTCAAGCGCGACGCCATCAGCGAGGCCGACAAGGCCACGGCGCTGAAGCGCATCAAGACCGGCACCGCCTATCCGATCTTCGGCGATTGCGACTTCGTCATCGAGGCCGCGACCGAGAACGAGGCGGTGAAGCGCGAAATCTACAAGACGCTGCTGCCGCATCTCCGCAAGGACGCGATGCTGGCGAGCAACACCTCGTCCATCTCGATCACGCGGCTGGCCAGCGGCACGGACCGGCCGGAACGCTTCATCGGCATGCACTTCATGAACCCCGTGCCGGTGATGAAGCTGGTCGAGGTCATCCGCGGTCTCGCGACGAACGAGGAAACCTTCCAGGCGGTGAAGGCCCTGGCCGAGCGGCTGGACAAGACCATCGCCGTCTCCGAGGACTTTCCGGCCTTCATCGTCAACCGCATCCTGCTGCCGATGATCAACGAGGCCGTCTACACGCTCTATGAGGGCGTCGGCGGCGTGGAGGCCATCGACACCGGCATGAAGCTGGGCGCCAACCATCCGATGGGGCCGCTGGAGCTGGCGGATTTCATCGGCTTGGATGTGTGCCTTGCGGTGATGCAGGTGCTGTATGACGGGCTGGCCGATTCCAAGTACCGGCCCTGCCCGCTGCTGGTGAAGTATGTCGAGGCCGGCTGGCTGGGCCGCAAGGTCGGCCGCGGCTTCTACGATTATTCCGGCGACAAGCCCGTTCCGACCCGCTGAGGCGGCGCCGGCGTCGGGTCGAACAGCCGCCCGACCCAGGCCGGCGGGAAACCGGAGGCCGTGATGCGCACCGTCGCGAACAGCGGCGGTGCGTCCTCCGGCCGGTCGAACGACACATAGGCCAGCTGCTGGCGCTGCGTCGGCAGGAACGACTTCTGAAACTCCTCCGGCAAGGGCGGCGCCACCGATTCGATGCTGGCGATCCGCGCGCTGCGCCGCTCGGCCCCGTACTCCACCGTGACGGGATCGCCGGGCAGCAGGGTGTAGAGCGTGCCGTTGGGCAGGAAGGCGATCACGTATCGCGGATCGCTGTAGAGTTCGATCAAGGAGCCGCCCGACTGGACGATATCGCCCTGCGAGACATGCACCTCGCCGACGAGACCGTCCACCGGCGCCCGCAAGTCGCCCTCGGCATACCGCGTCTTCATGGCCGCCAGCAGTTCCTCGGCCGTGGCGATCACGCCGCCGATCTCGGTCAGGCGCTGCTCGATCGACACGATATTCGCCGACAGGGTCTGAAGATCGTCCAGCGCCGCGTAGGCGTCGTTGCTCGCGGCTGAGAACTGCACATCGGTCAGCAGGCCCTTCGCCCGCAGCCCCTCGACGGCCCGCAGCCGTTTCTGCGCCGCCTCATAGCGTTCCTGGGCGCTCGGCTGCAGGCGTTTCGCCGTCTCCAGCTGCCCGCGCAGGCTTGCCGCCTCTTCCCGGTTCTCGCCGATGCGCAGCTTGAGCGCGGCGATCCGCTCCTCATACTCGCGCGAGGACAGCTGGGCGACCACCTGCCCCGCCGTCACCGCCTTGCCGCGCGTCACGGCGACGGATTCGACGCGCGCCGTATATTCGCTGGCGATGGCGGTCGCCTTGGCGACGACAAGGCCGTCGATGCGAACGTAGACGACATGCCCGAAGGCCGCATCGAACGCCCAGACGAGAAAGCCCAGCAACGCCGCCAGATAGACCCAGCGCGTCCACTGCGCCGACCCGCGTCGCGTATCGCGGTGCAGGCGTTCGACCGGTTCGCGGTTGCGCAGGCGCCGCATGGCTCAGAACCGATCCGTCCGTTCGCGCACGCGCAGGGGCACGTAGTCGTCGCGATAGGATTTGCGCCAGATAAGCTCGTCCACATAGGCCGCCAGCCGCACGAAGCGCAGGAAATAGGCGTTGAACAGCCCATAGGTGACCGCATAGGGCAGCAGGGCCAGCTTGCCGTACCAGCCGGACACCGCCGCCGCGGCCATGAAAGCCAGCGTCCCCATGGTCATGTAGACCACCGACACCGCCCCGATCAGCACCCAGGCGAAGCTGCCATAGGTCGCGAACAGCCAGACGAGGTAGACGAGGAAGGACAGGGCGAGACCGGCCTGGAAGAACAGAATATCGGCGGTCCCCAGCGCATCGCGCAGCGAGAACGCCGCCTGGGTCGGATCGAAGATGCCCCCGAACTTGCGCATGCGGATGCGCACGAGGCTGCGGTTCCAGCGCATCCGCTGGTTCACCAGAACGCGTGTCGTTTCCGGCACGTCGGTCAGCGACCAGGCCTCCGGTGCGAAGCGGACGCGCCAGCCCGCGCGGCGCATCTTGATCGTCAGATCGGCATCCTCGCCGGGCCCGACATCCCAGCCGCCCACGGATTCGATGGCCGTCCGGCGAAACGCGCCGAAGGCACCCGACACGATGAACAGGATGCCGAACATGTCCGAAACCCGCCGGCCCAGCGAAATGCTGACCAGGTATTGCACCGCCTGCCATCGGGTGAGGACGCTTGCAGTCATGTTGCGGACGCCGAGATTGCCCGAGACCGCACCCATGGCCGGATCCGCGAATGGCCACAGCAGTTCCTCGAACGCATTGCGATCGTATGTGGTGTCGGCATCCGCGATCATGACGATGTCGCCGGTGCAGTAGCCGAACCCCAGATTGGCGGCCGCGCTCTTGCCGCCGCGGATGCGGGTCGAAAGCACGACATCGACCAACCCGTCCTCCTTCAAGCGCTCGGCGACCGCCGCCATGCCGTCGCTGGACCCGTCGTCGACGATCACGATCTGGCATGGGCCGATCGTCTGTTCGCGGATCGACAGCCCGCCCGCAGCAGGTTGTGCGCCTCGTTATGGCCGGGCAGCAGCACGCTGACCGCATAGGGCGGCAGAGGCTCCCGACGCGCCGGGAACAGGATCGCGGCCATGGCCACCACGATGCCGGACAGCACATAGCGCGGGATCTCCAGCAGGATGGTGTGCCAGAACATCACGAACAGCGCGCTCGGCTCGATCTGGGTCAGGAGTTTAGCGCCCTCGACCAACGGCATCGGGCTCAGCCCTCCATGCCGCCGGCGAGCCGCGCACCGGCGTCCTCGCGGGAATAGACATTGAAGACGAGGCGCAGATCGGCCTCGATGGTCTCCTTCACGCGCTGCCGCAGGCGTTCCAGCGCGACATGCGAGCTGTCCGGCGCGGTTTCCGGCATCGCCATCAGTATTTCGTCGGTGCGGGCGGATACGATGTCCGTCTCGCGCAGGATTTCGACGACCCGTTCGACCAGGGCGGCGAATACGCGGCCGGTCTCGCCGATCCCCAGCGCGGCCCGCAGCTCGGCGAGATTCTCGATGCCCATCGCCACCAGCGCGAAGGGCCGTTCATAGCGCCGTGTCGAGGTCGTGCTCGACCAGGGCGACGAACTCGCGCAGCGGCCTGGCTTGACGGTATCCCTCCAGAAGGCGCTCGAACCCGGCCTGCGGCAGCATCCCCGACGTCGCAGCCTGAATGCCGTCCTCGGTCAGTTCATAGTGGTACCAGCCCCGCCGGGCCGCACCTTCGCCGGGCGTTTCATGGCCGCAGTCGAGACAGGCGAACTGCACCGCCGGATCGTGATCGGCCGTGCCGCATTCGCGGCAGACCATGACGCTGCCGGGCTTGTCGTAGTCGACACCGATATGGTTCAGCAGTTGATTGCATTTCGGACAGACATAGCCGCATTCCTGGAACGCGGGCTCCGCGGCCTGATAGCCGCATTTGTAGTGGTGGACGAGCGCCTCTTCCTCCAGATGGGACCTGCCGCAATTCGCGCAGACCTCGCGTGCGATCAGGCGGGCCGAGCCGCAATTGTCGCAGAGATGCACGCGGTCGAAGAACCGGCGCCGCAGCAGTTGCGATTCGGACAATTGCGCCAGCAGGTCGCGCGCCGACGGAATGCCCGCCAGCAACGGGTAGCGGACAGCGAGCGGTGTGCCGGCCGACCAGACGGCCCGGATCGGCGCCTGCCTCGTATAGGCAAGCCCTAGGATCGCCAGCGCATGCAGATCGGGCGATGCGCCGATATCCGGCCGGTCCTCAAGCCGGCGCAGCACCGGCATGAAGGCGGCGAGGCCGGCACGCAGGGCATCGGGCGTCGGGGTGGCCGCGGCGAAGTCCGCCCGGCCGTCGAGCGACGCCGTGAAGTCCATGACCGGTGCCATGAACTGGTGGCGGACGGCCAGGTCGCGCCCCAGGGTTTCGGCTGGAACAGGCCCTATGACCGCCACGCCCGCATAGGGCTGGCCGGGATCGGCGACATAGGCCAGCCCGTCCAGATGCGGAAGATCGGCCGTCCCGCCGCCCAGCACCAGCAACGGAAAGGGCGGCGCCTTGCCCTGCTCCGCCGCCGGAGAACCGGATGTTGCATTGAAGCCGTCCATGCCGTCCGCACCGCTGTCGTGTCGCCATCCCGCCATCGGTCGGACAGGCAGGCCGCAGCGCCTTCGGCTGCAATGCCGGCTCCGAACCGTGCCGATTTAGGGTTAACAACGCTTTGCAGGGCCGCCGGTTCGCGGGGACACCCCCAAGAAGGCCGTATTCGGTGACGTCCGGTGCAGATTGCCGAGGATCGACCTGCTCGGTCCCGGCATCGCTTTGCTAGGGTCGGCAGGCCACCCCAGGGGTTTCATCGGTTAGATGCTCGCGATCCGGCATCCACCATTCAACAAACCACCGCGACCAGGGCGGCGGGAATCGCGTGGTCGTCAGATTTACCGCCGAAAACAAGGGCGGCGCCTCATGCGGGCGATCAAAAGTCACATATGCCAGTTGCTGACGCTGGAGCGGCTGGAACGTCTTCTGAAATTCCTTAGGCAGTTCCGGGGCCACGGCTTCGATGCTCGCGATCCGGCCGACGCTTGCGGATAATCCGCATCGAATCAACACCGCATCCCCTGGCGCGACGTCGTAGAGAGCACCGTTGGGCAGGAACGCGATCACGTATCGCGGCTCGCTGTAGATCTCAAGCAACGGCTCTCCGGGCCGGACAACGTCGCCCGGCGACACATGCACTTCGCCGACGATCCCGCCGATTGGCGCAGAGACGTGACCGGAATCGTACTGAATGCGCATCGAAGCAAGCAAATCCTCAGCGGTCCGAATCGCCTCTTCGGTCTCGGCAATCCGCTCTTCGAGCGAGACGAGATTCGTTCGCAGCGTCTGCAGGTCGTCCAGCGCTTTGTACGCATCGTTCAGCGCGGCGGAGACCTGAACGTCGGTCAGAAGACCCTCGGTCCGCAGCCGCTCCACCGCATCACGCCGCTTTTCCGCAATTTCATATCGCTTCTGTGCCGCCGACAGTAGCGTTTGGGCGGTTCTGATCTGTCCCCGCAATTGCGCCAGATCCGAGCGATTCTGGTTGGCACGCACCATCAGGACGCCCATCCGCTCCTTAAGCTCCTGCGAGTGGAGTTCTGCGACGAGCTGGCCTTCCGCCACGACCTCCCCCCGCTTCACCAGAACGGCATCGATACGCGCGGTGTATTCCGTTGCGCTGGCCGTCGCTTTCGCAACCACCAGACCGTCCGCGCGCAGATACAACAGGTGCCCGAAGGCGCGATCAAACCCCCATGCCACCGCGCCAAGCAACAGAAGAAGGTAAACCCAGCGCGTCCAGCGCGCATCGCCGCGTCGGATGTCTCGCGTCAGATGTTCGACCGAATGGCGTCGTCGCAACCGCCGCAGCACGATCTAGTACCGTTCCGTCCGCTCGCGCACGCGACGAGGCACATAGTCGTCATCGTATGAGTGCCGCCATACCAGTTCATCCAGATAGGCGATCAAAGCGACGAAGCGAAGGAAATAAGCGTTGAACAATTCGTAGCTTAAGGCAAAGGGCCACAACGACATCCGGCCATGCCAGCCCGAGATCGCCGCCGCCATGACGAAGGACAGCACACCCAGGACCACATAGACGGACGAGACGGCCATGAGGAGCACCCACCCGAAAGCTCCGTAATTGAAGAACAGCCAGAACAGGTACCCAACGAAGGAAAGCGGCATCGCAAACTGAAAGAAGACGATGTCCGCCGTGCCGAACGCGTCCTTCACCGAGAACTGTGCTTGCCGCACATCGAACAGACCCCGGAACTTCCGCATCCGGATACGGATCATGCTCCGGTTCCAGCGAAGGCGCTGATTGACGATCCCCCGAACGGAGACAGGAACGTCCGTCAAGGACCACGCATCCGGTGCGAATCGGATTCTCCAGCCGGCACGGCGCATCTTTACCGTAATATCGGCATCCTCGCCCGGCCCGACGTCCCAACCACCGACCGACAGGATCGCCTCGCGCCGAAATGCGCCGAACGCACCGGACACGATGAACAGGATGTCGAGCATATCGCTCACACGCCGTCCGAGAGAAATGCTGATGAGATACTGTACGGCCTGCCAGGAGGCGAGCAGGCTGGCAGACGCGTTACGCACCCCGATGTTGCCGGAAACCGCGCCCACGCGAGGATCGGCAAATGGCAGCAGCAATTCCGCGAAAGCATCACGATCGTAGGTGGTATCGGCGTCGGCAATGATGACGAAGTCGCCGGTACAATAGGTCAGACCGAGATTCGCGGCCGCACTCTTTCCGGATCGGACCGGCGTGGAAATGAAGACATCGATCAGCCCATCCCGCTGAAGCCGGCGAGCAAGAGCCGCCATGTTATCGTCGGACCCATCATCGACGACAACGATCTGGCAGTGGCGCAGCGTCTGCTCGCGGATCGACGCGACGGCAAGGGCCAGATTGGCAGCCTCATTATGCCCCGGCAACAGAACGCTTACCGACAGGTTCGCCGGCCGCGACGGCCTCCTTGCCTGAATCAGGGAGGCGGCTGTCACGAGGATGGCCGCGAACAGGTATCTAGGCAGTTCCAGCAGGACAAGATGCCAGAAGACAACGACAAAGCCGGCCAGGTCGAGTTGCGAGAGGAACGCGAGGCCGTCGGCGAGCGGCATCGTCAGCCATCGCGCTCAAGAAGGCTGTCGAGCCGTGCCGCCACGGCCTTGCGGTCGCTCAACACCTGCAGATCGAGTTGCAGATCAGCGTTGATCGTTTCGGTAACGCGCTGTCGAAGACGCTGCAATGCGATCTCCGCTTCGTGCTGACCCGTTTCCGGCATCGCCAGCACAATCTCGTCATCGTGTGCCGTCACCAAATCCGTCTCCCGCAACACCTCCACGATCTGCTGCACAAGAGCGGCAAAAAGCTTGCTGGCCTGCTGACGCCCCAGCGCTGATCGAAGTGCAGCGATGTTGGTCACCGCGACGGTCGCGAGCGCGAACGGCCGTTCATAGCGTGTGGCGGTTTCGAGATCGTGGCCGACGAGACTCGCGAAGTCGCCTATCTGACGTGCCTGGGCGTAGGGTTCGAGCAATCGTTCGAATCCCACCTTTGGAAGCGACCCGGCGAACAGCGCCTGCCGGCCCTCCTCCGATAACTCATAGTGGAACCAATCCCGCGCAGACGCGCCATCGCCTCGCGTTTGCTGCTTGCAGTCGAGACAGGCGAGGCTGACATCCGGATCGTCGTTTGCCGCGTCGCATGCCCGGCAAACCATCACGCTGCCCGGTTTGTCGTAGTCAACGCCGAAATGGTGCAGCTGCTTCCTACATTTCGGGCACGCATATCCATTGTCCGCAAAGGCGTGCTCGGGTCCCTGGAAGCCGCAGCCATAGTGGTGGACGAGAGATTCCTCCTCCAGGTTGCTGCTGTGACAGGCGCTGCAGATCTCGCGGGCAATCAGGCGCGCAGAGCCGCAATGGTCGCAGAGGTAGGTGCGGTCGAAGAACCGCCTGCGCAACAGACCGGCGTCGCTCAGTTGCTCCAAGAGGTCGTGACCGGCCGGAATCCCCGTCAGCATCGGATATCGCACAGCATCAGGCACCAACGGCGTCCATTCCGCTGCGATGGGCCGTTCGCGCGTATAAGCCATCCCCAGGACCGACAGACTAGGCAGATCCGGCGATCCTCCAAAATCGGGCAGTTCTTCCAAACGCCGGATGATCGGAACGAACGTCGCCAGACCCGCGCGCAGGGTCGCCGCCGTCGGTGCGGCTTCCGAGAAATCGGCGCGTCCTTCCAGCGACCCTGCAAAATCCATGATGGGCGTCATGAAGTGGCGCCGTATTGCCAAAGCGCGCATGAGCTCATCCGCCGACAGGGCAGCGAGCACCGCTATTCCTGCGTGACCCGCGCCGGGATCCTCGGCGTAGGCCAAGCCCTCCATATGCGGCAGCGCTTCCGCCGATCCTCCCAGAACCAGCAGCCGGAACGGCGCGACGCTGACGCGCTTCGGCGGAACGGATTGCCGCTGGCGAGCCGGTATCCCCATGAACTGCAATTATGTTTCGGGCGTGAAACGCTGTCCAGTCGTCCGGGGCGTCAGCGGGCGTCGTGAAAGATGATGCCGAGGGTGAGCCGGCTGCCCCGGCGCAGGCGGCTGACGCCGTGGCGCATCGCGGCGCGATAGGCGCCCCGCACGCCCTGAATCGGGCGGTAGCGGACGGGAAAAATAACGGCCTCGCCCTGGCGCAGGGGCACCACCTCGACCCGCGACTGCATCCGCGGCCGCTGCTCGGCCAGCACGAATTCGCCGCCGTCGAAGTCGCACCCCGGCTCGGACAGCAGGATCGCGGCCTGCAACGGAAAGACATGATCGCCGTAAAGGTCCTGATGCAGCCGGTTGTAGTCGCCGGGACCGTAGCGCAGCAGCAGCGGCGTCGGCCGGACCTGCCCCGCCGCATGGCAGCGTTCGCGATAGGCGGCGTGGTCGGGCGGGAAGCGCTCGTCCAGCCGCAGCATCGCATTCCAGCGATTGGCCACCGCCGCCAGCGGCGGGTAGAGCGCGCTGCGCAAGGTCGCGACAGTGCCGGGAAGCGGATAGGCGAAATAGCGGTACTCGCCCTGGCCATAGCCATGGCGCTGCATGACCACCCGGTTGCGGAAACTCTCGTCCCGTTCGAAGCCGGCCGCAAGCGCCGCGCACTGCGCCGGCGTGAGCAGCGGGCCCATCACCGCGTATCCGTCCGCATCCAACGCCGTTGCAGCCCCCGTCCAGTCGCAGTCCGCAAGGGATTCCGCCAGTCGATCGATCCCGGTCATGGATGCTCCGCAGCCGTCTCAAGGCCAGCATGCGGCAAGGCCGCGGCCACCGCCACCCAGAAGCCGCTATTGCCCGAGATGCTCGCCGAGCAAGGCGATGGATTCCGCCGAATCCCATTCGCGCGTGCCGAGGAGGCGGGCGACGATCCGGCCTTCGCGGTCGATCAGGATGCTGGTCGGCAGCCCCGAGACGCCCATCGCGCGCGCAAATGTCATGCGGTCGTCGAAATGCAGATCGAGGCGCGTGACGCCCAGCTTTTCGAGGAAAGGCCGCGCGACCTTGACGCCCCCCCGATCCTCGCTGATTGCGAGCACGGTGAAATCGCTGCCGCCGCGCTTGGCCTGAAGCCGGTCGAGCGAGGGCATCTCCTCGACGCAGGGCGCGCACCATGTCGCCCAGAAGTTCACCAGCACCGCGCGGCCCCGGAAATCCGCCAGGGTGCGCTTGTTGCCGCTGGCATCGAGGAAAACCGTGTCCGGCGCTGGCAGCGGCGGATCGATGCGGGTAAATTGCCCGGCCCGTTGGACGCCCGGCGGGTCCGCGGCCAGTACCGGCGCCGCGGCGAGCCAGGGCGCCGCGAGTCCCAGAAACAGACCGGCCAGTGCGACTGCCATGCGTCCCATTCGTCTCATTTCCCCCATTTCCGTCTGCGAGGCCACGCCATGACCAGCAATTCCATGTGGGGCGGCCGGTTCGTCCAGGGCCCCGCCGAGGTGATGCAGCGGATCAACGCGTCCATCGATTTCGACCGCCGCCTCTATGCCCAGGATATCGCGGGCTCCAAGGCGCATGCCCGGATGCTGGTCGCCCAGGGCATCGTCAAGGCAGAGGACGGCGCCGCGATCCAGGACGGCCTGGACAGCATCCTGCAAGAAATCGAGACGGGGCGCTTTGAGTTCAAGACCGCGCTGGAAGACATTCATCTGAATGTGGAATCGCGCCTTGCGACGCTGATCGGCGACGCCGCGGGGCGGCTGCACACGGCGCGCAGCCGCAACGATCAGGTGGCGACCGACCTTAGGCTGTGGCTGCGCGAGGCCATCGACGCGCTGGATGCGCAACTGCGCGATCTGCAGGCCGCGCTGCTGGATCAGGCCGAGGCACATGCCGCCACCGTGATGCCGGGCTTCACGCATCTTCAGCCGGCGCAGCCCGTGACCTTCGGCCATCATTTGCTGGCCTATGTCGAGATGACGGCGCGCGACCGCGGGCGGCTGGCCGATTGCCGCCGCCGGCTGAACGAATCGCCGCTGGGCGCCGCGGCGCTGGCCGGCACCTCCTTCCCCATCGACCGGCGCGCGACCGCGTCCGCGATGGGATTCGACCGGCCGATGGCGAATTCGCTGGATGCCGTCTCGGCGCGCGACTTCGTCCTGGAGTTCCTGGCCGCCGCGTCCATCGCCGCCACGCATCTGTCGCGGCTGGCGGAGGAGATCGTGCTGTGGTGCGGGCCCCAGTTCGGCTTCATCAAGCTGTCGGACGCCTTCACCACCGGCTCGTCGATCATGCCGCAGAAGCGCAACCCCGACGCGGCCGAGCTGGCGCGTGCCAAGACGGGGCGCATCGTCGGCGCGCTGACCGCGCTGCTGATCGTGATGAAGGGCCTGCCGCTGGCCTATGGCAAGGACATGCAGGAGGACAAGGAGCCCTGCTTCGACGCGGTGGACAGCCTCTCGCTGATCGCGGTCGCCATGGCCGGGATGGTGCGCGACATGCAGCCGCAGACGGCGGCGATGCGGGCGGCGCTGGCCCAGGGTTTTCCGACCG
>JBFWNZ010000027.1:0-20191 GCA_050250795.1 Alphaproteobacteria bacterium
GCCGGTCGCTGCATCCACCACCCATTCCGCGCCGGGATTGATGGCGACTCCCTCTTTTCCCGCTGCCTGGAACAGCTTGGTCGTGTCGACCGTGTCGGGCAGCGCGATCCACAGGAAGATGCCGCCCTGCGCGGCCTTCACCTCGGCCGTGGTGCCGAACTCGCGGCCCAGCGCGTCGAGCATGACGTCGTGCTTGCTCTTGAGTTTCTGCGCCAGCGCCGACACATGCGCGTCGAAGCGGCCGGGGCAGTATTCGGCCAGCACCATCTGCTCCAGCGCGCCGGTGCCGGCATCGGTCTTGAGGCCGAGCAGGCGGCTCATCACCGGCCAGTCGGCGACGATGAAGCCCAGCCGCAGGGCCGGCGCGATGGATTTGGAGAAGGAACCGCAATAGACGACGCGCCCGTCGGTATCCAGCGCCCGGATCGACCGCGGTCGCGTGCCGTTCCAGACGAGATCGGCGTAGCAGTCGTCCTCGAAGATCGCGACGTCGTATTTACGGGCCAGCGCCAGCAGGTCGAGGCGGCGCGCCTCGCTCATCACCGTGCCGGTCGGGTTCTGCACGGTCGGGATGGTGTAGACGTATTTCGGCTTCGTGCCCTTGGCGGCAAGGCCGGACAGCAGCTCCTCCAGATGGTCGAGCCGGATGCCGCCATCGTCGAGCGACACGCCGAGGCAGTCGACGCCGCGGCGCTGGAGGCGGGTGACGGCGCCGCCATAGGTCGCCTCCTCGGCGATGGCCGTGTCGCCGGGTGCGAGCAGCAGCGCGTTGATGAGGTCGAGCGCCTGGAGCGAGCCGGAGGTCACGAGCACGTCGTCGGCGGAGCAGGTCATGCCGGTCCGGCGGTTCAGGGTCTCGGCGATGAACTCGCGCAGCGGGCGATAGCCCTGCGGCCCGCTCTGCAACCCATACATGGCGAGCGTCCGCCCCTCGCGGCGCAGCACGCGGGTCGCCGCCTCGACCAGCCCGTCCAGCGGCAGCGCCTCGCCGTCATTATGGCCGCCGACGAAATTGTACTTGGGAAAACCGTTCCAGCGGGCGGCTGCGGGCGGCAGGTCGGCGCGGAAGAGGGATGCGAAATCGAACGCCACGGGTGGTTCCTCCGATGTTGTTGCGAAGGATCGTGGCGGAGCGGTGCGGGCTTGTCCACGCCGCAGCGGGCATGGCTGCTAGCCGCCCTCGCCGGGGCCGGTCAGCTCGAAGCCCCGCTGCGGCCGGGGCCGCCGCCGGGCAGCGCGGTGCGGCTGGCGCAGGGCGGAAAAGATGTAGCGGATACCGCGCCAGATGCGCGGCAGCAGCCAGGCGAGCAGCAGCAGGAACAGGCCGAGCAATACCAGGAACAGCAGCGGCGCCGTCACCGCCGCCATCACGCCCAGCACGACCATCACGTCCTCGACCAAGGAGGCGAGCCAGTTGGAGAAAGGCTCGGGCGAGGTGTTGATCACCGCACGGCCGCCGGCCTTGGCGAAATGCGTTCCGGCGCTGACCGTGCCGCCGACGATCAGCGCGGCGATGGCGGCCATCTGCGGGTCGAGCCCGCCGGGCAGGCTGCCGGCCGCACCCTCGATCGCGCCCATTGCGAGCAGGGCGCCGGCCGGTATCCGGATCAAGGTATGGAAGAGGTCCCACAGCGTGTCGACGCCGGGCACCTTGTCGGCCACGAACTCGATCAGGAACAGCAGCCCGGCGACGCCGAGGACGGCGGGACTGGCCAGCATGTCGAGGGCGGGGGGCAGGTCGACCAGACCAAGCAGGTCGAGACCGCCGAGTACCAGAACGGTGGCGTAGAGGCTGAGACCGCTGCCCCAGGCCGCGCCCAGCGCCAGTGCCAAGGATTCCAGAATGCCCACGCCGTCACCTCCCCTGCCGGCAGAAGCTTACGGGGCCGGTCGGATGCGGTCAAAACGCAAAGACAGGATCAGCTTGGCAGGCCGGAGGAAAAATCGTGCAGCATCGTCATCATCTCGTCGGCGGTGCAGCCCTTGACGGCGTTCTTCTTGAAGCGGAATTCCCAGAAGGAGGTCGCGTGGCTGATGCCGCCGATGCTGGCCCCGAGCTGCGCGAACAATTGCTGCGCACCCTCAAGGAACTCCTTGAACGCCTTGGCCTTCCGTTCCTTGATGAACTCCTCGTGATAGCTCTTCTCGTAACGCAGCAGGGAATGCTTCACGGTCGCGAGTTCGGCGCGCAGCCGGCGCAGCACATCATCCTTCGATGCGGTGATCTGCTTGCGCTCCTCCATCCCGCTGGTTCCGAAAACCTGGAGACGGTGGAGTCCGATCATCATGTTCTGGAGGCGCGACTCCAGATTCTGCGACATGTACTTGTAGTAAAGGATGCCCTTCCAGGCGAACAGGATCTGGGGCGCCGACGCCTCGTCGATAGAGAGGGCGTCGAGGATCGGCTTCAGGACGTTCATGTCCTTCGCCTCCCACATCTTATCCGCCATCTGGTTGGCGCGCAGCTTGATGTCCTTGGTGCCGGCAAAGGCGGCGCTGGCCAGCGGCTCGAACTCGGTGATCACGAAATCGCGGATCGCCTCCCAGTCGCGCGCCGAAATCTGAAAATAGTCCGGATCCGGCTTGGCACCCAGGGCGGCCACGGTTTCCTTGAGCAGGAACGGATCGAGAGCGGGCAGGGCATCGATGGCGGACAGAAGCCGCAAATCCATCTGCTCGCCCTTGCTGCCCTCCGTCATCACCATGCCGAAGTTTTCGCGCAGCTTGTCTTCGATGCCGGCCTCGCCGAGGAAGCAGTTCTGCCCGCCGTCGCGCAGATTGTTGACATTGAACGGCAGGAAAAGTTTCGTGGCGTTGAAGCGACTGTCCTCGAACAGGTCGAGTTCGCTGCCCTGAAGCCGACTTTTCAGGATGATCGTGTTGTTGAGTTCGGGGCGATGGAAAAAGCGCTCGAACTTGCCCTCCGGGCGCTTCTCCTGAAGCTGCTGGGTCAGGAGCAGGACGTTGAACACGCGGGCCGACGACGCCGTTTTGGCGAGGTTCGCCATGTTGCGATATTCGACGTTGGGCGCCGCCATCGATTCTTGTCCACGAATTCGTAACGATAATATTGCGCGAGTGCGTATGTGTTGCGTTGCAACCTGTCAAGCGCCCGCCCCAGCATATACGCATTCACCCTAGCGGAACTTCCCGGAACAGAGACAGAAAACCTGACCTTGTTCGGAATTGCGACGAAATGTCCCCGCGGGGGCAGCCGAAGCGGCCCCGCGATTCCTGCATAGGTTCCCGACGGGGTCTACATTTGTGTACAGGGCAAGGCAGGACTACCTTGCCACTCCCACAAAAAAGCGAGGGAACGCCATGACCGACAGCAAGGCCGCCGTGATGCCCAGCCGGGCCCCCGACCTGCGGGCGCAGACCGGCAAGAGCGCGCTTCAGCGCGCGATGGAGCAGCCGATGATGCTCGGCCTGTTCCTGCCGATCCAGAACGGCGGATGGACGCCGTCCTCGGCGCCGCGTGGCACCGACTGGTCCTTCGATTACAACGCCAGGCTGATGGTCCGCGCCGACGAGCTGGGCTTCGACCTCGCCTTCGGCCTTGCGCAATGGCTGGGGGCGGACGGGCATGGCGGCCGCACCAAGTATCGCAAATATTCCATCGACCCGATGCTGGTGACGGCGGGTGCGGCGGCGCTGACGCGCAACATCATGCTGATCTCCACGGTGCATGTGCTCTACGACTGGAACCCGCTGCACCTGGCGAAGCTTGGCGCGACGCTGGACCATATGACCGGCGGGCGCTGGGGCATCAACATCGTGACCGGGTTCCGGCCGGATGAGATGCAGATGTTCGGCATCGAGAAGGTCGCGCATGACGAGCGCTATGTGATGGCCGCCGAGTTCTCGGACATCATGGAGACGCTGTGGCGCGAGGATTCGAACGTCACCTATGAGGGCAAGTACTGGTCGGTGCGCAACGCCTATGTCTCGCCCAAGCCGGTGCATGACCGGCCGATCATGGTGAACGCCGGCACCTCCGGCGTGGGGCTTGCCTATGCGGCCAAATACTCGGATTTGATCTTCATCACGAGTCCCGGCGGCGCGGATATCGGCCCGGCGCTGGAGACGCTGCCGGCGCATACCGCGAAGGTGAAGGCGCTGGCGGCCGAAAACGGGCGCGAGGTGCGCACGATCATCAACCCGCACATCATCTGCCGCGATACCGAACGCGAGGTGAAGGAGGTCTGCGACGCCATCGTTGCGGCCGAGGACCCGGACGCGGTCGACAGCCTGGTCGGCATGATGGTGAAGGGCGACACGGCCTCGTGGCGCGGCCATGAGCGGCGCCAGCGCATCATCGGCGGCAACCTGCAGATTTTCGGCACGCCGGAGCAGGTGGTGGACCAGATCGTGAAGCTGAAGAAGGCCGGCGTCGACGGCATCCAGATCAACTTCTTCGATTTCATGCCCGACCTGGAATATTTCGGCGAGCGCGTGCTGCCGCTGATGAAGCAGGCCGGCCTGCGGCTGAACTGATCCGGCTTGCTGGGATGCGCGGCGGCGTTCCGCGCATCCCCGATAGCGGTTACAGCGCCTGTTCGACCAACTCGCCGACCATCACCATTTCGCCGCGCTGGTTCTTCGCCTCGACCTCCAGGCGGATGCGGCGGCGCGCGTCGATCTTCTCGACCAGACGAACCGTCGTCGTGACGGTGTCGCCGGCGATGACAGGCCGGATGTATTTCGAGAAGGCCGAGACGAGCGCCGTGCGCACCTTGAAGGTCTCGCAGAACTGCACCATCGGGCGGGACATCAGCGCCGTGGTCATCACCCCATGCGCGATGCGGTCGGGATAGGGCGTGTTCGCCCGCGCCCACTCGCTGTCCATATGGATCGGGTTGAAGCTCTGGATCGCGTGGGCGAAGGCGTCGATGGAGGCGCCGTCCACGAGCTGCGAACTCGTGGCCGAGGCGCCGATGGGCAGATCCTCATAGGTTCCGGTCCAGGCTTCCGTCGTCATCGTCGTCGGTTCTTTCATATCGTCGGGGGAGAGCGGCCGAAGAAGGCGGGCGGCGCGCCAGATCGGCCGAAGCGTAGAATGGCGGCCGGGGCTTCGCAAGGCAGCCATGCTAGAATGCCCGGAAAACGACCGGGAGGATTGCGCATGGCCCTTGCAGAGCCGGATTGCGGAGCGCCCTTGCGGGTGCGGCCGCTATCGCCCTTTGCGGCGGAGTGCGAGGGCATCGACCTGAACCGGCCGCTGGACGATGCCGGACAGGCGGCGGTGCGGGGGGCCTTCCTGGCGCACCAACTGCTGGCCTTTCCGGGGCAGGCGGTGGAGAAGGCGTCGCAGATACGCTTCGCGCGGTATTTCGGCGAGATCGAGATGCCGGTGAACCGCGACTATCTGGGCCGCGACTATCCCGAATTGCATGTGGTCTCGAACCTCGATGCGGAGGGCCGGCCGACCGCGGCCAAGGCGCTGGCCAATCCCGGCAATTATTTCTGGCACAGCGACGCGTCCTATATGCGCCGGCCGGCCTCGGCGACGATCCTGCATGCGGTGAGGATTCCCGAAAGCGGCGGCGACACCAGCTTCGCGAACCTGCATCTTGCCTATGAGGCGCTGCCGGAGGGGATGCGGCGGCGGATCGAGCGATTGCGCGCCGTCCATAGCTGGGCGCAGTCGCGGCTCAACTCCGGCAGCCGCCCGGCGACGGAGGAGGAGCAGCGGCTGGCGCCGCCGGTGGCGCATCCGCTGGTGCGCACGCATCCCGAGACGGGGCGCAAGGGCCTGTATCTGGGCAACCACACCGCGCATATCGAGGGGATGCCGGAGGCGGAAGGGCGGGCGCTGCTCAAGGACCTGCTGGAGCACACGGTGCAGCCGCGATTCGTCTATCGCCACCGCTGGCGGCCGGGCGACCTCGTCATGTGGGACAATCGCAGCCTGTTGCACCGCGCCTCGGACGACTACGACATGGAACGCGAGATCCGCCTGTTGCACCGGACGGTGGTGCAGGGGACGGTTCCGGCCTGACGGTCCGGGTCAGGGGTTCAGGTTGATGGTGTATTCCGACCCCTCGATGAGGACTTCGTTGAAGTGCATCAACTCGTCCTCGTCGCAGGTGACGTTGGCATGGGCGTAGCTCATGCGCTTGAACGGCTCATGCGAGACGCAGATCGGCAAATCCCCGGACCACACGCCGTCGTCATCTTCCGCTGCGGCGTAAAAATAGAACCATCCGTTCACGAAGCGCCCGACCTGGACGCACTGGCCGGGGTCGATCCACCACCAGCCTTCGACCCAGAAATCGTCGCTGCCCTGTTCGGAACGGTGCGAGACCGCCAGGTCGACCCGGCTGCCGTCATTGTTGCAGACGGTGAGGACGAAGCTGGTCGGCTTGCCGACATCGCCGCTCTTGCGGGATCCGCCCGCCGGGGGAGACGGCGACTTGTCCGGCGGCGATGCGGTGCCGCCGCAGGCCTTTGTCGCCTCGGCCCGCATCGTCTTGATCTCGGTGCGGAGCGAGGCGACGTCGGCGGTGAGCAACTTGCGGAGGGCCGCGATCTGGGCGGCGTCGTAGCTGCCGCCGGATATGCGGTCGGCGCGGCACTCGCCCTCCAGTATCTTGTTCATGTCGGCGGCGAGGGCTTCCGCGTCGTCGATCTCGCTGCGGCGGGCGGAACATGAATCGTTGTCGCGACCGAGGATCATCATCTCGATCTCCATGTCGTCGAGAGCGCCGAGACAAGTGTCCAGGCCCAGCTGGTCGGCCTGCGCGGCGGCAAGGCCGCCCGCCATCAGGCACAGGCACAGCAACGCGCAACGCAGGCTTCCCATCGCCACACGCTCCACTTCGCCGCATGCCGTCCAGGCGGGACGGCCGCTCGATTGTCCCCTAAGAAGTCGCCCGCGGATGCAGGCCGCGGCCCTCGGCTGCCGCGTCATAATAGGGCCGTTCGCCGCTGCATTGCGAGCGGTGCATCATGCGCCGCGCCCCCGGATCGAAGGCGCTGCGCTTGTGCATCACCGCGCGGTTGTCCCAGACCACCGTGTCGCCCACCCGCCAGCGATGCGTCCAGGCGAAGCGCGGCTGGGTCGCATGCGCCCACAGGTCGTCGAGCAGTGCCTCGGAATCCTCGACCGACAGGCCATTGACATAGGCATTGGGGCGGCGGCCGAGATAGAGCGCGTTGTGTCCCGTTTCCGGATGGGTTCGGACGATCGGGTGGCTGGGGCCTTCATAGGCCGCGAGGTTCTCGACGCCGGCGATGTTCGCGCGCTTCTCGCCGGCGCTGTTGTATGTGCCGTCGTTCTTGATCGTGCGGCCCTCGGCGCGGGCGCGCAGGGCCGGCGGCATCGTCGCCAGCGCCGCGTACATGTTGGAGAAGCTGGTGTCGCCGCCGGCGGGCGGCACCTCGATCGCGTGCAGCAGGGCCGCGCCCAGCGGCCGTTCGTTGAAGGAGTGGTCGGAATGCCAGCGCAGTTCGCCCGCGCCCAGGATGCCGACCGGCTTGCCGTTCTCGACGATGTTGGTGACGACCGCCACCTCCTGGAACACGCCGCGCGACGGCGCGACCGCGGCCACCTCGGACTCGCCGAAGATGCCGGTGAACTCGACCAGTTCGGCATCGCTCATCGGCTGGTTGCGAAACACCAGGACCAGATGGTCGAGCCATGCCGCGTGGATCGCCTCGCGGGCGCGGCGGTCGAGATAGCGAAGGTCGCCGCATTCGACCTCGGCGCCGAGCGGCGCATCGAGGGGACGGATGACGACATCGGAGACGGCACGCACTGCGCTGACAGCCATGGGCGTATCCTCCTCACCTGACGGCGCGCTCTGACGGCACGCTCGAAAGACAGGCTAGGCCCTTCGCGGCCCTGCGACAAGATGGCGCTGCCTTGACGCTATGCGCGGGCGCATGACAGTCTGCGTCCGTCGATGGTTCTTCCGGCGCGGTGGCCGGGAGATCGGGAATGCGGTGCGGACGGATCGTCCCCGTCCAATGCCGCGGCTGCCCCCGCAACTGTAGGCGGTTAGCCGGCGCCATTCGCGACCACTGGGCAACTGGGAAGGTCGGCGCCCGGCCGCGATCCGCGAGCCAGGAGACCTGCCATCGAGCCGTGCATCGCAGCAGGGGCGGGGAGTCCCGGCGGAGATGGCAGCCCTGACGCCCGTCGAACGATTGTCCGGCGCCAGGACGCTCCTTCCCTCCTATCCCGTCCTTGAGGTCACTATGCCGCCGAGATGGGTCGGCCGGCACGATCCAGGGAGCAATAGGCAATGGAATCCAAGATGAATATGACGGCGTGCGCGGCGGTGCAGACCGAGGCATCCGCACGCCGCGACACCCTGACGGGCGCGGCGATGGCGGCCCTGCTGGGCGCGGTGATGATTTGGGGGGTCGGCTTCTCGCATATCGACCTTCTGCACAATGCCGCGCATGACACGCGGCATTCCAACGGCTTCCCCTGCCACTGACGGGGGCGGCGATGACTGCATTCCGCAGCCTGTTCCTGGTCGCGCTTCTGGCGGGCTCGATCTCGGGCGTTTTCGTCACGGTCGTCCATCAGGTCGCCACCGTGCCGGCCATCCTGGCCGCCGAGGTCTACGAAGGTTCGGGCGGGCCGGCGCATCAGCATGAGCATGCACAGGCCGCGGCCGAGACCGGCGGTGCGGCCCATATGCATGACGAGGAAGCCTGGGCGCCGCAGGACGGTATCGAGCGCACCGCCTATACCATGGCCGCCGACATCCTGACCGGGATCGGTTTCGCGCTGGTGCTGGTCGCGCTTTACGCCCTGCGCGGCGAGCGGCTGGACTGGCGGCGCGGCCTCGCCTGGGGACTGGGCGGCTTCGCAGCCGTTACGCTCGCCCCGTCGCTCGGCCTGCCGCCCGAGGTGCCGGGCACCGAAGCCGCGGCGCTGGCCGAGCGGCAGATATGGTGGCTGGCGACGGTGGCGTGCACCGGCGGCGGACTGGCTCTGATCTTTCTGGGCAAGCGGGCGATCTATGCGGTTCTGGGCCTGGCACTGATCGTGTTGCCGCATGCCTATGGCGCGCCGCAGCCCGAAATCTACGGCGGGCTGGCACCGGAGGCGCTGGCGCATCGCTTCATCGTCGCGGTGACGGTCAGCAGCCTGCTGTTCTGGGCCGTGCTCGGCCTGAGCACGGGTCTGCTGTACGACCGCTTCGTCAGGCCCGCAGCCTAGAGTTTAGTCCGCCGCTTTCGCCTGCGCCGCCGACATGGCGCGCAGGCGAAGCACGGCGATGGCGAGCAGGATGGTGACGCCGGTCAGCATGTACAGGCCGGCGTCGAAGCCGCCGGAGGCGTCGTACAGGACGCCGAGCGCCAGCGGGCCGGTGACGCCGCCGACCTCTGCCGCGGAGAAGAACAGGCCGCTGGCGGTGCCGGCATGGCGCTGTTCCACGCCGGGCAGCTCGACCAGGGTCAGCACGGTGACGGTGACGATGGAGCTGCGCACGATGCCCTGGAGCACGAGGCCGACCAGCAGCAGCGGCCCCGCATCGGCGTGCAGGAACAGGCTGGCGAGGCCCGCCGCGCCGCACAGGGCGAGCAGGATCGAGAAGCGGTGCTCGGGCGTGGCGAAGCGCGGGATCAGCAGCGAGCCCGCGATGCCGACCGCGGTCGGCACGGAGGCCCAGTAGCCGGCGACGGCGGGCGACATCCCCTGGCTGCGCAGCAGTTCCGGCAGCCAGTTATGCAGGCCGTGATTGAAGGTGAAGGCGCCCACGCTCATCAACAGCACGATGCGCATCGCCGGCAGCTGCAGCAGCTGCATCAGCACTTCGCGCTGGCGCACCCGCGGTTCGGCCGCGATCTTGCGCTCCATCGCCTTGGCGGCAGGGTGGAGCGTCAGCACCATCCACAGCACGCCCATGCCGACCGCGACGGCGGACCACAGCCGCAGCACGTCGCGCCAGTCGTTGTCGAAGAAGGGCATGAAGACCGAATTGGCGAGCGACAGCGACACGATGGCGCCCAGCGCCGGGCCGGTGATGTAGATGCCCATGGCGAGGCCGCGCTCGCGGCCGTGGAACCACAGGCTGACCACCTTCGGCGCGCCGGCCGAGACGATGGGGCCGCCCAGCCCGAACACGGCGACGGCCAGGAACAGCGACCAGAAATCGACCGACAGGCTGCGCAGCAGCCCGGACAAGGCGATCAGCAGCGAGCCGACGAACAGCGCGCGGCGCGGCCCCAGCCGGTCGAGCATGGTGCCGCAGGGCACGGCCGAGACGATGTAGACGAGCTGCCAGGCGCCCAGCACAGTGCCCATCTCGGTGTGGCTGATGCCCAGGTCGCGGACGATGGGCGCGACCAGCGGCGCGAGGCCGGTCGAGGTGACGCCGAAGCAGAAGTAGAGCAGCCAGACGCCGGCCAGCATCAGCCAGCGCACCGGATGCGGCGGCTCCGTCGGTTCGGCGGTGTCGGCGGCGGCGAAACGGGCCAAGGCTCTATCCTGGAACTGCGGCTGCGTGCGGGCGCGCTCCTATAGCAGAGCGGCGCGCCAAACGGGAGATGCTAAAGCAGGTCCGCTACCGTTTCGCGATACTGCCGGATCGCCGCCAGATGCGCGTCGGCCGAGGTGCCGGCGATGCGGGCGTGGTGGCCGTGGCCGAAGGCGGTGTTGAGGGTCAGGTAGCGCACGCCCAGGGCCTTCCAGGCCGCGACCTCGCGCCGCCAGTCCTCGGGCGTGCCCTTGCCCATCGTCACCCAGGCCTCGACGCCAATGGCGCCGGGCGCGCGGCCGGCTTCCTCGGCATAGCGCGCCAGCTTGGCGATCTCGCCCGCCGCCTGCTCCGGCGTGTGGATGATCGCGATCCAGCCATCGCCCAGCCGGGCGATGCGGCGCAGCACCACATCCGCATGGCCGCCGAACCAGATCGGAATCGGCCGCTGCACCGGCATCGGGTTCAGGCCGACATCGCGAATCTCGTGCTGCTCGCCCTTGAAGGTCACATGCTCCTGGCTCCAAAGCAGCCGCAGCACCTCCACCTGTTCGGCCGAGCGCTTGCCGCGGGTGGCGAAATCCTCGCCCAGCGCGACATATTCGAGCGCGTTCCAGCCGATGCCGATGCCCAGCCGCAGCCGTCCGCCCGACAGCACATCGACCGAGGCGGCCTGCCGGGCGACCAGCACGGTCTGCCGCTGCGGCAGGATCAGGATCTGGCTGGTCAGCTCCAGATTCCGCGTCACGCCCGCCAGATATCCGAACAGCACGAACGGATCGTGGAACGAATCCTTCGAGCTGTAGGGGCCGCGCCAGTTGGGCCGGCGCTCGGTGTTGGCGCCGACGACATGGTCGTAGGCGGCGAGATGCGAATAGCCCATCCCCTCCGCCGCCTGGGCATAGTCGCGCGCAACGATGGGGTCGCCGCCGATATCGGTCTGCGGAAAGCCGACGCCGAGCTTCATCGCCTGTCTCCTTGGTCTGGGCCGTTTTGCGGAACGATATGGGCCTGGGCCGCGCGCTCCATGCTGCGGACCAGGATGTTCATGTCGGCGCCGTAGCCATGCTCCTGCACGGCGGCGCGGATAATCTCGGCGACCAGCCCGCCCAGCGGCATCGGCGCGCCCGAGGCCGCGCCGCAGCGGGCCGCGAGGCTGACATCCTTGAGCAGCAGGCCGATCTGGAAATTGGCGGCGAAGTGGCCGTCGAGCAGGCGCGGCAGCAGCGCCTCGCTGATGAAGCTGCGGCCGGAGCCCATATTGAGGCCGCGCATCATGGTGTCGAGGTCGAGGCCGTTCTTCACCCCCATGGCCAGCGTCTCGAAGGTGATGGCGAGCGCGCCGGCGGCGGTCATGTTGTTGACCAGCTTCATGGTGTGGCCGGTGCCGACCGGCCCGCAATGCAGCAGGTTGGGACTGATCGCGCGGAATACAGGTTCTATGCGCGCATAAGAATCTGTATCGGCTCCGACCATGATGGCGATGGTGCCGGCGGCCGCGCCGGCCGGGCCGCCGGAGACGGGCGCGTCGAGCAGCGTGAGGCCGCGCTCGGTCATCTCCGCCGCCATGGCGCGGGTGGCGTTCGGATCGCCGCTGGTCATGTCGGCGACGATGCCGCCCCCGGGCAGCGCGGCGGCGATGCCGTCCGGGCCGAACAGGGCGGCGCGCACATGGTCCGAGGTCGGCAGGCAGGTCATCACGAGGTCGCATTCCGACGCGAGACCGGCCGGAGAGGCGGCCGGTTCGGCGCCCTCGGCGGCGAATTCCGCGACGCGCGCGGCATCGAGGTCGTAGACCCGCAGCCGGTGCGACAGCATCAGACGGCGCGCAAGCGCGCCGCCCATCGCGCCGAGGCCGACGAAACCCAGCTTCATGACGCCCCCCGTCCCCGGATCAGTCCGGCACCACCTTGACCTTGGCCGCGCGTTCCATGCTGCGGATCAGCATGTTGATGTCCGCCTGATAGCCATGCTCGACCATCGCCGCGCGCAGCGTCTCGCGCACCAGCCCGCAGACCGGCATCGGCGCGCCGGCATCGGCGCCGCATTGCGTGGCGAGGCTGACATCCTTGACCATCAGGCCGACCTGGAAATTGGCCTTGATCGAGCCGTCGAGCAGGCGCGGGAGCATCACCTCGCTGGTATAGCTGCGTCCGGTGCCCTTGTTCACCACCTCGACGATGCGGTCCAGCGCGAGCCCGCTCTTCACCCCCATCGTCACCGCCTCGAAGGTGACGGTGCGGACGCTGGCGGCGATCATGTTGTTGACCAGTTTCATCGTGTGTCCCGCGCCGACATCGCCGCAATGGAACACGTTGGGGCTGATCGCCTCGAACACCGGCTTCACCCGCGCGAACACGTCGTCGGGCGCGCCCAGCATCAGCGCGATGGTGCCGGCCGCGGCGCCGTGCGGGCCGCCGGAGACGGGTGCGTCGATCAGGGTCAGGCCGCGTGCCGCCATCTCGGCGGCCATGGCGCGGGTCGCGGCGGGATCGCCGGTCGTCATGTCGGCGACGATGCCGCCCTTGGGCAGGGTATCGGCAACGCCGCCCGCGCCGAACAGCACGCTACGGACCTCGTTCGAGGTCGGCAGGCAGGTGAAGACGAGATCGCATTCGGCGGCGAGTTCGCCCGGCGAGGCGGCCGGTACCGCCCCGGCCGCCGCGAATTCCGCGACGCGCGCCGGGTCGAGGTCGAACACGCGCAGCCGGTAAGCCTGCATCAGGCGGCGCGCCAGCGGCCCGCCCATCACGCCGAGACCGATATAGCCGAGTTTCATGGGTTGCCCTGGGTGAAGGGGAGGGGGCGTCGTTCAAGCATCGCTATGACCGTCATTCCGGCCGGAGCGCAGCGGAGAGCCGGAATCCAAGGCGAACGGCAGGGTGCCGCTTGCCTTGGATTCCCGCGTTCGCGGGAATGACGTGCAGGGCCTGCGCGCATCGGCTATTCCGCAGCCCGGCGGGCGGGCTTCTGGAATTCGGGCATCACCTTCTCGGCGAACAGGGTCAGGCTCTTCATCGCCTTTTCGGTGCCGTAATAGGGCGGGTAGTGGACGACCACCGAATCCATGCCCGTCGTGTCGCGCAACTCGCGCAGCCTGGCGCGCAGCGTCTCCGGCGAGCCGTGCAGCACGGTGGTGCGGACCAGTTCGTCATAGGACAGGCCCTTGTCCTTGTCCTTCTCGGACACGGTGCCGAGATATCCCGCCGTGCCCTTGCCGAGAAAATGCGAGAGGTGGCGCACGATGCCCTCCTCGCTGTCCTTGCGCGCCTGCTCGTCGGTCTCGGCGACATACATCCAGCGCGCCACATCCACCTGCCCGAAGGCGGGGTTGGCGTTGAGCGGGGCCGGCGCCTTGGGCATGCGGTCGCGATAGTACCGGATCGAGGTCTTGAGGGCCGGAACCTCCGACAAGGTCGACAGCATCAGCCCGAAGCCGTTCTCCGCCGCATAGGCGATGGAGCGCTCGGTCGCGGCGGCCATGTAGAGCGGCGGATGCGGCTGCTGGACGCTGTGCGGATAGATCTCGTTATCGGGGCCGATATGGCTCTTGTAGTACTTGCCCTCATGCGTTCCGCGGCGGTCGTGCAGCAGCTTGAGGATGAGGCGGATCGCTTCCTCCTGCATGTCGCGCCGTTCCTCGAATTCCTTGCCGAAGCCGGTGAACTCGTAGGGCCGATAGCCGGAGCCGAGGCCGAGAATGACGCGCCCCTCGGACAGGATGTCGACGAAGCCCATGTTCTCGACCACCCGGATCGGATCGTAGAGCGGCAGCGTCACCACGGCGGCGCCCAGCTTGATGCGCGTCGTCTTGGCCGCGAGATAGCTCATATAGGCGAACACGTCCGGCATGATGCCGTAGCTGTTCGAGAAATGATGCTCGGCGACCCAGGCGGTGTCGTAGCCGAGCGCGTCGGCGCGCTGGATTTCCGCGGTGACGCGGGCATGCATGGCGCGGTGCGGATAGGGTTCCGTGTCCGCATTCGCGTGCGAGGTGAACAGGATGCCGAACTGCATCGGACGATCCTCCCTTGATCATTGGTGGCCGTTCATCGGACCTTGTCGGAGAAGATAGCAGGTTTGTCCGGACAGGAGGCAAGGGCGGATGTCCCGAAAGACGATGGTGGTGATCGGTGCGACCGGGGTGATCGGGCGCCGGCTGATCGAGCATCTGGAGCCGCTGAAGGACTGGGAGGTGGTGGCGGTGTCGCGCCGCGCCCCCGATTTCGCCACGCGCGCCTGGCACCTGCCCGTCGACCTGTCGGACCCCGAGGATTGCGCCGCCAAGTTCGCGGGCGTGGCCGAGGCGACGCATGTCGTCTACGCCGCCTACAGCGACCGGCCGAACTGGGCCGACCAGCGGGCGCCAAACGCCGCCATGTTCCGCAACGCGCTGACCGCCATCGACAAGGCATGTCCGGCGCTGCGCTCGGTCATCCTGATGCAGGGGACGAAGTATTACGGCTCGCATCTGGGGCCGTTCAAGACGCCGGCCTTCGAGGACGACCCGCGGCATATGCCGCCCAACTTCTATTTCGACCAGCAGGACACGATGACGGCGCTGAGCCGGGGACGGCCCTGGCACTGGACGGCGCTGCGCCCGCACACGGTCTGCGGCTTCACCTTCGGCATGCCGATGAACCTGGTGCCGGTGATCGCCTGCTATGCCGCGATTTCCAAGGAACTGGGCCTGCCGCTGCGCTGGCCGGGCAAGCCCGCGGCCTATGACAAGCTGTTCATGGTCACGGATGCGGACCTGTTGTCGCGCTCGATCCTGTGGGCGGCGGATGCGGAAACGGCGGCCAACGAGGCCTTCAACGTGACCAATGGGGACTTCTTCCGCTGGTGCCACCTGTTCCCGCGCATCGCCGCGTATTTCGACATGCCCTGCGGCGATCCGGCGCCGATCCGGCTGGCCGATTTCATGGCCGACAAGGAGGAGCTGTGGGCCGAGATCTGCGACCGGCACGGGCTGGACAAGCAGCCGCTGTCGCGGCTCGTGCTGTGGCGCTTCGGCGACTACATCTTCAATCAGGACTGGGACATCATGAGCCACACCACGAAGATCCGGCAGGCCGGCTTCGGCGAGTGCATCGAGAGCGGCCAGATGTTCATGACCTGGTTCGACGAACTGCGCCAGCGGCGGATCATTCCGGGAGGATAGGGCCCCAGCCGGTCTACAGCCCGTGCAGGGTCGGGATCGCGTCCAGCGTCGCGCCCATCGCGCGCTCGGCGCGCCACAGATCGTGGCGGCGCTGCATGTTCAGCCACAGGGTGGGGCCGTTGCCGCACAGCTTGCCGAGCCGTAGCGCCATCTCCGGCGAGACCGGTTGCCGCTCGCCGAGAATGTCGTAGAGCGTCTGCCGCGAGATTTGCAGCAGCCGGGCGATCTCGGCCTTGGGACGGCCCAGCGCCGGCAGCACATCCTCGCGGAGCAGTTCCCCCGGGTGGAGGGGGGGGAGGCCGCGCTTCGGATAGGCGGTCGCCATCAGTGATAATCCTCCAGGTCGATATCGACCGCGTCGTTGCCGGTCCAGCCGAAGGTAATCCGCCAGTTGCCGCTGGCATTGACCGCATACCGGCCCTTGTCGCGACCGGCGAGCGGATGGAACCGGAAGCCCGGCAGGTTCATGTCCTCCGGTTGCTCCGCATCGTCCAGTGCAGCGAGGATGCGACCGACCCGAGCGGCGTTCGGCACGCTGAGCCCGCGAGCGTCGCCTGTCGCAAAATAGCGCTCCAGCGCCTTGGACCGGAACGACCGGATCATTCGATGAATGTAAGGGAAAGCCTTACAGTGTCAAGCGATGCCTTACGCCGCTGCACGCGCCCGCTTGCGCGATGGCAGGAGGCGGCGGGCGAAGGCGGCCGCCGCCACGGCCAGCCCGATGCCGAGCACCCACCAGGCCGGGGCGACGACGAAGCTGAAATCGAGATTGGCGGCGAGGATCAGCCAGGGGTCGACGCCGGTGGCGATGCCGTACCATGCGAATTCCAGCGCCGCGGTGATCAGGCCGCCGGCCAGCGCGGCCAGGGCAGCGGCGAGGGGCGTCAGACGGATACGCCGCGCATGCAGCACGCGATACAGCATCAGCAGCAGGAACAGGCCGCCCATGACCGTGGGCTCGGTCACGTCCAGCTTCGACTGAAGGAAGAAGTGCAGAACCGCCAGGACGCCGATGGGATAGACGAGCATGTGCAGCCGCGTCCAGTTGCGCTTGAGCCGCTTCACCGCGGCATCGGTCGAGGTCGCGCCCAGCGCGATCAGCGCCAGCAGGGCGACGAAGCCGATGGTGAGGTAGAAGCGCAGCACGATCTCGGACGCGACCTTGCCCAGATCGTATTTCTGGTCGACGACATAGAGCGTGAGATGGATGGCGGCATAGGCCAGCACGGTCACGCCCAGCATGCGCCGCACCTGGATCAGCTTCGTCCAGTCGAGGATGTGGCGGAAGGGCGTGACCGCCAGCGACAGCAGCAGGAACCGCACCGCCCAGTCGCCGGTCTCATGAATCGCCACGGTAATCGGCTTCGGCCCCAGCGCGTCCTGCCACAGCATATAGGCCAGCCACAGGCCGGGCAGGAAGCAGCCGAGGAAGAATGCGGCCTTGAGCGGCGAGAAACGGTCGGCGCGATCGGTCCAGGGAGTCACGGAGGGCCTCGTTCGGTTCGCGTGTCGGGTAAATCTATACCGCCATCGGACTCACGGGCGTTCACGATGCCGGGAAGCGGGCGCGAGGCGATTTGTACTTGACCTTCCCGTAGGGGTAAGGCGGAAGCTGATCGAATGTCGCGGTATTCGCTCCTGTCCCGGCTGCTGCCGGTATTGGCTCTGATGCTTCTGGCGCTGACCCTGGCGCCGGGAAAGGCGGCGGCGCATGCACCCGGACATGGCAACACGCCGGCCGCCGTCGAAACGCCGGTTCCGGTCGATCCGGCCGGTCACCGCAGCCTGGGCCAGGCCTGCTGTGGCATTGCCGTTTTCTGCTCGGTTCTGGCGCTGCCGGAACGCCAGGACGCCGGATTGCGCGCCGCTGCGCCCCTTCCGGCCGGACGCCTGCCCGCGGACGACCCCGAGCGGGCCTCCTCCCCCCTCGAACGCGATCCTCCCATTCCGCGCGCCGCGGCCTGACCGGCGCCATCCGCGCCGGAACGCACACGGAAACCGCGACGCCGTCGATTCGCGGCGCCGATGACGCATGGAATTTCGAGGATCGATCATGAAGACAGGATTGCTGATTGCAGCGGCGGCGCTGAGCCTGGCCGCCGCCACCTCCGCACTGGCCGATGCCGGCCATGGCAAAGGGCACAATTTCGATTTCGGCCGGCCGGGCAAGGCATCGGCGGCCACGCGGACGGTGGAGGTCGTCATGCGCGACATCGCCTTCGAGCCGGAGTCGATCTCGATCAAAGCGGGAGAGACGATTCGCTTCGTGCTGAAGAACGAGGGTGAGTTGCTGCACGAGTTCAACATCGGCACAGCCGCGATGCATGCGGAGCATCAGAAGGAAATGGCCGAAATGCTGGATCACGGGATGATCACGCCCACCGGCATGGACCACAAGATGATGCAGATGGACCATGGCGGCGGTCGTGCGCCGATGCGCCACGACGATCCGAACACGGCGCTGGTCGAGCCGGGCAAGACGGCGGAACTGGTCTGGACCTTCACGCGCGATACGGAACTGGAGTTCGCCTGCAATATCCCCGGCCACTATGAGGCGGGGATGGTCGGCAAGTTCCGGTTCGGCAAGTAGCGGGTGCGTCATGGACGGACCCATCCGCGGACCGCGGCGCATGCGATGGCATGCGCTGGCGGTGCTTCTGCTGCTGCCGGCGCTGCCGGCGGCGGCGGGCACTTACGATCTGACGGTCGCCGAAGCGGAGGTGAGGATCGACGGCACGCCGCGCCGCGCCGTCACCATCAACGGCCAGGTGCCGGGGCCGGAGCTGCGCTTCCGCGAGGGCGAGGAGGTCACGATCAACGTGACGAACCGGCTGGCGGTCGACACCTCGATCCACTGGCACGGGCTGATCCTGCCCTACACGATGGACGGGGTGCCGGGGATGAGCTTTCCCGGCATCAAGCCCGGCGAGACCTTTACCTATCGCTTCACCGTCCGGCAGAGCGGCACATACTGGTACCACAGCCATTCCGGCATGCAGGAGCAGTCGGGCATGTACGGGCCGATGGTGATCGAGCCCAAGGGGCGCGAGCCGTTCAAGGCGGATCGGGAATACACGCTGCTGCTGTCGGACTGGACCGATGAGGCGCCCGAGACGGTTCTCGCCAACCTGAAAAAGCGGCCCGACTATTACAATTACGGGCAGCGCACGCTGGGCACCTTCCTCGACGACATGGCGGAGAAGGGTTTCGCGGCGACCATGCGCGACCGCCTGGACTGGGGCGAGATGCGGATGATGCCGACCGACATCGCCGATGTCAGCGGCTACACATTTCTGGTCAACGGCAAGGCGGCGGCGGAGAACTGGACGGCGCTGTTCCAGCCCGGCGAACGGGTGCGGCTGCGCATCATCAACGGCTCTGCGATGAGCTTTTTCGACCTGCGCATCCCGGGGCTGAAGATGACGGTGGTGCAGGCCGACGGCAACAACGTGCAGCCGGTGCCGGTGGACGAGTTGCGGATCGCGGTCGCCGAGACCTACGACGTGATCGTGCGGCCGGAGAAGGAGGAAGCCTACACCATCCTGGCCGAGGCGATGGACCGCAGCGGCTATGCCCGTGCCACGCTGGCGCCGCGGCCGGGCATGGCGGCCGAGGTGCCGGCGCTGCGGCCGCGGCCGTTGCTGACCATGGCCGATATGGGCATGGCGCATGAAGGCATGGATCACGGTCAGGGCTCCGCGGCCGCGGCGGGTGAACATGCCGGGCACGGCGCGGGCCATAAGGTGGAGAAGGCGGGCTATGCGCCCGGCAGCGGCCTTGCGCCGAAGGCCGCCGATGGCGGCCGGGTGCTGGTCTATGGCGACCTGCGGGCCATGCAGCCCTATGCCGATTACCGGCCGCCGGATCGCGAGATCGTGCTGCGCCTGAC
Source organism: Alphaproteobacteria bacterium (assembly GCA_050250795.1). Lineage (GTDB taxonomy): Bacteria > Pseudomonadota > Alphaproteobacteria > UBA8366 > UBA8366 > JBFWNZ01. The sequence continues at coordinate 19,493 of JBFWNZ010000027.1, forward strand.
CGGAAACATGGAGCGCTACATCTGGTCCTTCGACGGCGTGAAATACTCCGAAGCAGAGCCGATCCGCCTGCGGCTGGGCGAGCGGGTCCGCTTCACCTTCGTCAACACCACGATGATGACGCATCCGATGCATCTGCACGGCATGTGGATGCAGCTGGACAACGGGGCCGGCCGGTTCAGCCCGCTGAAGCATGTGGTGAACGTGGCGCCGGGCACGACGCTGTCCGTCGACGTGCCGGTGGATGCGATGGGGAAATGGGCCTTCCACTGCCACCTGCTCTATCACATGGAAGCCGGCATGTTCCGGATGGTCGTGGTCGAGGACGCGGCGGGAAATGCCGTGCCGATGCCGCGCGAAGGCGAGGGAGGCGGCCATGCGGGGCATCACTGAACGGGGCGGCGGGGCGGCGATCCTGCTGGCCTGGATGCTGCTGTCGAGCGGTCCGGCGGGCGCGTCGGGCATGGACGACCACATCCTGATCCATCTCGACCTGGAACGGCTGGAATACCGGATGCGCGACGGTGCGGATACGGTCGCCTGGGAGGGACAGGGCTGGATCGGCAACGATTCCGGCAAGCTCTGGCTCAAGACGAAAGGCGAGCGCCCGCGCGGATCGGATTTCGAGACGGCGGAGTTCCAGCTTCTCTACAGCCGGCCGCTGGACGACTTCTACGATGTCCAGGCGGGCTTTCGCTTCG
>JBFWNZ010000028.1:0-19883 GCA_050250795.1 Alphaproteobacteria bacterium
AAATTTCAAACCGCCTGCAATAAATCCTCGACTCACACGCCCCCGCCCCCCACCCTTTGGGTCCTTCCCGGTCGATTTCCCATGCGGGTGCGCAAGACCGCTATTGCCGACTAGCGCCGGGAATATTTTGGGGTTGTCATCGGTTGTCGGGTTGTCGCCCGAGACCACACTTTAGGGGAGGCGTTCAATGCAGATTCAGAATTTGGTACCCGGCATGGTCCCGCTGCCCGTCGGACAGCAGCCGGCGGGGTATGCATCATTCACCACACGGGATGGCTGGATCATCGAGACCGGCATTCCGGTGCCGCCGCGGACGCATCCGCAGGACGGGTCGACGGATGATGACGCCATGGTGACGGCCGCCTAACAACGGCTGGCCTGGACGAACAACGGCCCGCCGGCCTCGAGCCTGGCGGGCCGTTCTGTTATCGGCAGATGGTCCCGTTCGGCCCGAAGCGGTCGCAGACGACGGCCGGGCGCCCGTCCTGGCGGATCACGGCGCCGTTGCCGAAGCGATCCACGGTCGCCGTGGGCTTGCCTTCCTGGCGCACGATAGCGCCGGTCCCGAAGCGGTCCACCGTGGCGGTGGCGCCGGGCTTCTCAGGGATCACGACGGCGGGAGGCTGCGTCGGCTTCAGATCGGCAGCCGCGACGGGAAGGGAGGATGCAAGAACCGATATCAAGATCAGACCGCAAAGCATGGGGCATCATACGCTTTGGCCACTTTTTATGAAAGCGGCACATAAATGACAAAAGATGAAAAGGAATGAAAAGGAAGGAAAATTGACAATGTGGGCGCTGAGTCGCAGCCTCTTCCCATGGGAAAACGGTTGCTATTTTGGAGGCCAAAAATGCTTACCAATCGGACCCACAACATTCCGCTGGCCGTGGTAGCGATGGCCTCTGGCCTGCGCGTGAATCGGATCGAAAAGCTGATTCATGAGGGCCGCTTTCGGCCTGCGAATGACACGGTTCCCGGCGTCGGAAGGGTGTGGACGGAGTACGATATCATCCGGCTTTCGATTGTCGGCGCTCTGGCTGATGTCGCAGATTTTTCCGAAGTTCTCGACGTTCTACGCCGCCTTGAAGCCGAGGGGCACTTGCAACGGGAAGACCCGATCTTCGCCGTTCTGTGCGGCCCGTGGGGCGGCACCCGGCGGATTGAACTCTGCGGGAGTGACCGTCTGCTCGAGTGCTTCCAGGGCGCCCTTAACGTCGGTGATGCCGGCCGCGGTATCCACAAGCAGTCTGTGACGGTCATCTGGCTGACGAAGATTGCCGGGCACGCGCTGCTTCGCCTGAATGAGGAACTGGCACGGCGGGCGAGGCTGCAGGCTCAGCGAGATGCCTGCGCAGCCTGGGATGCTGTCCATGGGTCCGGGGCATCGGAAGGCGATGGCACGTCGGTCGCCTGATCCGCTGGCGAAGCTGGGCACGCTTACGCCAACCGAGGCCGCCATGGTCCGCGACATGCGCATCCTACTGTGCCAGCCGGACGCGATTATCCGTGTCATCCGGACGGAGCGGCGACGCGCGCGACGGGCGAACAAGCTGCGCCAGGCGCGGGGAGCCTGACCGATGGCGGATGGAACCCAGCCGGCCCGGAAGCTGCCGCCACTCGATGTCCGCGCCGCGGTTCGCGTCGGCACGCTGAATCGGGAACGGCGGACCGTGGACGTGGTCTGGACGACGACGGCGCCGGTCCTGCGCGGGTACTGGGACCAGTACTATGAGGAACTTTCGCTGGACCCCAAGCACGTCCGCATGGGCCGGCTGACCAGCGGTCGCGCGCCGCTGCTGAACAATCACAGCCGCTATGACATGCGCGACGTCATCGGCGTCGTGGAAGCGGCGGCCGTGGACGGAAAGCAGGGCACGGCAACTGTCCGCTTCGCCAGGGCCGAAGACGATCCGGAGGCCGACCGCATCTTCCGCAAGATCGCGGACGGCATCATCGGCAACGTGTCGGTCGGATATCGGGTCTACCGGTACGAGAAGACGAGCGGCGGCGAAGGCGAGATTCCGACCTATCGCGCCGTCGACTGGGAACCCTTCGAAATTTCCGCGGTGCCTGTAGGCGCCGACGCCGCTGCAGCCTTCCGAGGCGCGGACGGCATGAGCATGAACGACGTCACCATCACCACGCGCCAGGAGTCACGCGCTATGGACGAAGAACTGAATGCCGCCGATGCGACCGAGGAAGCGCCGGTCAATCTCACCGATCCGCAGGCGCAGGCGGCGACCCGCGCGGAACGTCGGCGTGTGACGGAGATTCGCAAGATCGTCGGACGGGCAAAGCTGGATGCTGCTTTCGAAAGTCGCCTGATCGATGGCGGGACGTCGCTGGACGAAGCCCGCAAGCTGGTCCTGGACGAACTGGCGAAGCGCGATGCTTCGCATCCCATCGATGGACATGTCCGGGTCAGCATGGGTGACAGCGACAGCCAGACCCGGGCCGAAGCAATCGGCGAGGCCATCTATGCCCGCGTAACCCCGGATCACAAGCCGTCGGATCATGCCCGCCAGTTCGTGGGGCTGCCGCTTGTGGAAATCGCGCGGGAATGCCTGCGCAATGCGGGCATTCGCACGTTCGGGATGGGCTCGCTCAAGATCATCGAGCGCGCCATTCATACCACGTCGGACTTCCCCATTGCGTTGGGCGACGCGGTCGGCCGGACGCTGCTACGGGGATACGAGACGGCCGATCCGGGCGCCGTGCGGGTCGGCCGCCGTGTGATGATGCCGGACTTCCGGACGCGAACCCGCATCCAGATCGGCGAGGCGCCGCGCCTGCTCAAGGTCCACGAGGCTGGCGAGTTCACGCATGGGACAATCCCCGAGGCGAAGGAAGCCTACGGGCTGGCGACCTATGGGCGAATCTTCAGCATTTCGCGCCAGGCGCTGGTCAACGACGATCTTGGCGTCTTCGACGATCTCCCCCGGCGCTTCGGGGTTGAGGCGCGGGAACTGGAGTCCCAGCTTGTGGTGGAACTGATCACGGCGAATGCCGGGGTCGGCCCCACCATGGACGATGATAAGGCGCTGTTTCATGCCGATCACCGCAACCTGGCGTCCGAGGGGGCAGCGCCATCTGTCGAAGCCTTGGGCGATGCCCGGACCGCGATGCGGACGCAGCAGGGGCTTACGGGCCGCGCCGTCAACTTCGTGCCGAAATATCTTCTGGTCCCGGCCGCACTCGAGACGCAAGCCGAGAAGATTCTCGCACAGATCGCCGCGGCTGATACCGACAAGGTCAATCCCTTTTCAGGGCGTCTTGAGCCCGTGGTGGACCCTCGCCTGGACGCGATCAGCACGACGCGCTGGTACGTTGTCGCGGACCCTGGCCGCTACGACGGAATGGAGGTCGCCTATCTGGAGTCTGTCCCCGGACCCTGGACCGATATTCGCTACGGGTTCGAGGTCGACGGTATGGAGGTAAAGGTCCGTCACGACTTCGGTGCCGGCTTTGTCGAGCATCGGTCCTGGTACATGAACCCCGGCGCGGAAGGCGGCGAGGAATAGGCGGCCCGGCATAGGGAACGCGGCCATGGCCGATAAGGAATTCCCCCTTTCCGTAATCATCAGGGCCGTTGATCGCGTCACGGAGCCTTTCCGCCGCATCAATGAGCGGATGAAGCGATTCACGGCGCCGATGCGCAAGATCAGCAACGCGTTCCGGGCGATGGCGCTTGAGGCCGGAATGCCGCGGATGCTGGAATCGGTCGGCGCCGTCGGCCGCGGCATCCGGAACGTGGCCGGGGAAGTTCTGGCGCTGGGGGCGAAGTTCGCGATCCTGTCCGGCGCCGCGGCGGCCGGGTTCTATTCCCTGATCCAAGGGGCCGCCGGGGTCGGCGACGAACTGGCCAAGACGGCGCGGCGCGTCGGCCTGTCGACGCAGTCCTATGCGGAACTCGAGTTCGCGGCGAAGCGCGCCGGCATCTCGCAGACCGAATATGCCGTCGCGATGGACCAGTTCAACCGGCGCCTTGGCGAGATGCGCGCCGGCAAGGGCGAACTGCTGTCCTTCCTGACAAAGACCAATCCGAAGCTGCTGCAACAGTTGAAGGCGACGAAGTCGACCGAGGAAGCCTTTAACCTGTACATGCGTGCCATCGACCGGCTGCCGGACAGCCAGCGCCAGGCGGTGCTTGCGTACAACGCCTTTGGCCGCAGCGGCACGAAGATGACGGCCATGGTTTCCAATGGCGTCGGCGAGGTCGAGGAATTGCGGGCGGAGTTCCGCCGGCTGGCCGGAGACATGACCGATTTCGGCGAGCGATCCGAAATCCTGTCCGACGCTTTCGATGATATGGACACGGCGGTCAAAGGCGCCCGGTTCGCGATCCTGTCCGAGTTCATGCCGGCATTCACGGAACTGGCGAAAGGATTCACGAATTGGCTGGCGGGGAACCGCGGCGAGGTTCGGGAGTGGGCCCGGGGGTTTGCCGCCGAATTGCCGGGAATTCTGCGCAGCCTTCGGGATCAGTTCGTGGGGCTACGGGACGCCCTGGCGCCCATATTCCGTGCTATCTGGCCGCTGGTCGAACGGTTCGGGGTCCTGAATACGGTCGCGGCCGGTTTGGGGGCAGTGCTGTCCTTCAAGCTGATCTCGGGCTTCATGTCGCTGATATGGGCGATACGCGGCCTAAGCCTCGCATTGCTGACGACCCCCGTCGGCTGGATAACGGCCGCGATCCTGGCGCTTGGCGCGGCCGTGGCGGCAATCGTCATCTACTGGGACGACCTGACGGCGGCGGTGCGGCGATTCGATGCCTCTATTCCGGACTGGCTGCGGGTCCTGATGACGGCGAGCCCCATAGGGCTGGCGTTCACCATCAATCGGCTTTTCAGCGATGACGGGGCGCCGAAACTGGGCCCGCGCGGCGCCGACCGTCCGGAGAGCGGCGCGGCCGATCTTCGCCCCGGGGTGGCGGCGCCGAACGGGCTTGGGGTTGGTCCGGAAGTCACGGTCGATTTCCGGAACGTACCGCGCGGCGTGGAAATCCGGCCGGGGCGGAATGCCGGCGCCGGCCTTGACCTGTCCATCGGCTATTCGATGGGCGATGCGCTGCCGGGGGTCCCATGACGTGCTTGCCCAGCGACTCAGATTCGCTACCTTGGGGCGACGGGCGGGCGGCCAATGATGGGTGCATCAATGTCAGCGGCGTGGAAAGGCATCGTCGTGGCGGTCGTGACCGTAGCCGGTATCGCCGCTGCATCTGCCGACGACATTGAGGTCTTGGCCGAGCAAGGCTTAACGCGCTTTGCGGTGGTTCCTAAGGGCACGTCACCGGATCAGATGGAAAGGGCCGCCGAACGTGTGTGCGGCAACTTGCGCGTCTGCATGGTCCTCATTTGGGATGATCGAAAGAGCGCGGCACGCCAGGTGCCGATGACCGACAAACAGGTCAATGCAAAAGTGGCGACATTCAACCGCAATCGGAACACGGGAATGAGCCGCCTCCTGGTCTCCTGCGCCCTCTTCCCCGGCGTTGGAAGGGACGCATGCTTCTAGATCATGCTGCGGGAATTTTGCTGACATGGCGCTTACACGGCCGGAAGGCCGCGCATCCTAATTCCGGGATGCGCTCGAATTTTAATATTTATTTCAGTGGTTTAGATGGTGGGCGCGACAGGGATTGAACCTGTGACCCCTACGATGTCAACGTAGTGCTCTCCCGCTGAGCTACGCGCCCTTGCCTTCCGTGCGGGGGCGGGCCGGGCGGCCCGCCGGGAAGGGGACGGGACATAGCATCGGCGCCGGGGGATGGCAAGGGCGGCGTCGCGCACCTTCGCGATTGCATCCTCTTGCACGCGGGGGCGGGCCGTGGGAGGGAAATGCGTTCCGGCATCCGAGGCCCATGCCCATGCAGACCGCCGCCGCATCCAGCCCGTCCGCACCCGTCATCCGGCCTGCCTGCGAGGCCGACATGGCGGCGATCCAGCGCATCTATGCGCATGCCGTGCTGCACGGCCTCGCCACCTTCGAACTGGAGCCGCCGGATACGGCGGAGATGACCGCGCGCTGGCGCGCGATCCGCGCGGCCGGCTATCCCTATCTGGCCGCGGTCGAGCCGGGCGAGGGCGGCGCGCTGCTGGGCTATGCCTATGCCAGCGCCTTCCGGCCGCGGCCGGCCTATCGCTTCGCGGTCGAGAACTCGGTCTATGTCGACCCCGCGCTGCATCGCCGCGGCGCCGGCCGCGCGCTGCTGGCCGGTCTGATCGCGGCCTGCGAGGCGGGGCCGTGGCGGCAGATGATCGCCGTCATCGGCGACAGCGCGAACGCCGCCTCCATCGGCCTGCATGCGGCGCTCGGCTTCCGGCATGCGGGGCTGCTGGCCGGCACCGGGTTCAAGTTCGGCCGCTGGGTCGATTCGGTCTATATGCAGCGCCCGCTCGGCCCCGGCGCCGGCACGCCGCCCGCCGGCTGACCGCATCGGCCCGGTCTGGCACATCGCTTGCTATCCGCCTCTGCGAAGAGGTCGATCGAGTGAGGGCCGGTGTGCCGATGCGTTTCCTGCTGTTGAGCCTTGCCGCCTTGCTGCTGACGGTGCTGCCGGGCGCGGCGCGGGCGGAATCCCAGGATCCGCGCGCGATCTGCCGCAAGGCGACGGACCTCGCGGAAAAGGCGATGCAGGTGCCCTCCGACCTGCTCTATGCCATCGCGCTGGTCGAATCCGGCCGCAGCGACCCCGAGACGGGGGAAAGATTTGCCTGGCCCTGGACGGTCAATTCCGGCGGCGACGGGCGCTACTATCCCGACATGGCCACGGCGATCCGGGCGGTGGAAGCGTTGCAGCGCAAGGGTGTGACCAATATCGACGTGGGCTGCATGCAGGTGAACCTGCATTTCCACGGCGATGCCTTCGACAGCCTCAAGGAAGCCTTCGACCCGGTCAACAACGTCGCCTATGCCACCACCTTCCTGTCCTCGCTCCAGGAGGAGGACAAATCCTGGAACACGGCGGTGAAGCACTATCATTCCCGGAACGCCGAGAAGCATGTGCCCTATCGCAACAAGGTCTACAGCGCCTGGCGCGAGGCGCGCGACATGGGACGCGACGCCGCCAAGGCCGCCCCGGCGCCCGCGCGGCCGGTGCGCGTCGCCTCGGCGGGCGGGATTCCGGTGACGGACAAGGTGGGAATCCCGGCGGCAAAGGGCGCCGTCGAGACCGCCAGCACGCGCTATCTCTCGCAATGGCCGCCGCGCAATGTCAGCGAGCAGATGCGGGTCCAGGCGATGGCGCGGTCCTTCGTGATGGCGCCGCGATAGCCGGTCAGTCCGCCGGCGTCAGCGTCTCCTGAAAGCGGACGGGCTCGCCGATGGGCGTGGCCAGCAATTCGCCGTCGCGCATCACGCTGCGGCCGCGCACGATGGTGCCGACCGGCCAGCCGGTGACCGTCATGCCGGTGAAGGGCGACCAGCCGCATTTGCTGGCGACCCATGATTCCTCGATGATGCGCTTTGCGGCCATGTCCACCAGGGTGAAGTCGGCGTCGTAGCCGACGGCGAGGCGCCCCTTGCCCGCGATGTTGAAGATGCGCTGCGGCCCGTGCGCGGTCAGATCGACGAAGCGCTCCAGGGTCAGCCGCCCGGCATTCACATGGTCGAGCAGGATGGGGACCAGCGTCTGCACCCCCGGCATGCCGGAGGGCGTGGCCGGATAGGTCTTGGACTTCTCCTCGCGGGTGTGTGGCGCGTGGTCCGAGCCCAGCACGTCGACGATGCCGGCGCGGATCGCGGCCCACAGCCCGTCGCGGTGGCGCGCCTCGCGCACCGGCGGGTTCATCTGGGCGAAGGCGCCCAGACGCTCGTAGCAGTCGGGCGCGACGAGGGTCAGGTGGTTCGGCGTCACCTCCACCGTCGCGATGTCCTTATGCGCCGCCAGCAGCGGCATCTCGTCGGCCGTGGTGATGTGCAGCACATGCACGCGCCGTCCGGTGGCCCGCGCGGCCGCCAGCAGGCGGCGCGTCGCGGTCAGCGCCACCTCGACGTCGCGCCATTCGTGATGCGCGCGCGGATGCGCGGCCGCGGCGGCGATGGATTTGCGCTCGATCAGCCGCGGCTCGTCCTCGGAATGCACGGCGACCCGGCGCGTGCCGGCGGCCAGCACCCGGCGCAGGGTGGCGTCGTCGGCGACCAGCAGGGTGCCGGTCGAACTGCCCATGAAGATCTTCACGCCCGAGCAGCCGGGATGGCGCTCCAGCGCGGGCAGGTCGTCCACATTCTCCGCCGTCGCGCCGACGAAGAAGGCATGGTCGGTCCAGGCGCGGCCCTTGGCGCGGCGCAGCTTGTCGTCCAGCGCGTCGGCCGTGGTGGTCGAGGGGCTGGTGTTCGGCATCTCGAAGATGGCGGTGACGCCGCCCATCGCCGCCGCACGCGTGCCGCTCTCCAGGTCTTCCTTGTGCTCGTTGCCCGGCTCGCGGAAATGCACCTGGCTGTCGATCACGCCGGGCAGGACATGCAGGCCCGCCGCGTCGATCGTCTCGCCGGCATCGGTTCCGGCCGGCAGGCCGATGGCCGCGATCTTGCCGCCCCGCACGCCGACATCCGCCTCGATGCGCCCCGAGGGCGTCATCAGCACGCCGCCGCGCAGGATCAGGTCGAAACTCTCCGCCATAACCGGTCCTCCTTATCCGTCGCTGCCCAGCACATCGAACACGTCGCCCTCGCCCGGGTCCAGCCCCCGCATGTGCCGGCGATGCCAGAGCGCGTAGAACAGCAGGGTCCAGGCGGCAAAGCCGGCACGCTTGTCGGTCGCGGCGAACAGCGGCGCCACCCGGTCGGGGCGGCAGAGCGCGGCGACGGCGGGGTCGCGCGCCACCAGCGGGCCCAGGCGCGCCGCGTTGCGGTGCAGCCATTCGCCGACAGGGACCGTGAAGCCGCGCTTGCGCGCAAAAGGCTGCGCCTGGGGCAGCACCTTGTCCAGCCAGCAGCGCAGCAGCCACTTGCCGCGTCCCTTATGCACCTTGCGCGCATCCGGCAGCGGGAAGGCGAAGCGCGCGACCGCGGGATCGAGGAAGGGCGTGCGCCCCTCCAGCCCGTGCGCCATCAGGCAGCGGTCGAGCTTGGTCAGCAGGTCGTTGGGCAGCCAGTCGGCGATATCCACGGCCTGCGCCGTCTGGAGACGCGTCCGGCCGGGCAGGGCGGCCATGGTTTCCGCGGCCGCGATGCCGTCGCGCCAGCCCGGCCGCTCGTCGCGCAGCACGCCCAGCCGGTCGAAGGTGCCGCGCGCCCGAAGCGTGCGCCCGCCCAGCCACCAGGGGCGCATGACGCTGCGATAGCGACCGTAACCGCCGAACAGCTCGTCGCCGCCCTCGCCGCTGAGCACGACCTTCAGGTCCTTCGACGCCTCGCGCGCCAGTTTCCAGGTCGGCAGGACGGCATAATCGGCGGCCGGCTCGTCCATCGCCGCCGCTACCCGCGGCAGCAGCGACAGGAAATCCGCTTCGTCGAAGGGCACCTCGACATGCTGCGCCCCGACCGCGGCGGCAAGGGTTCGGGCATGGGTGCGTTCGTCATGCACGGCGGTGCCGCCGAATCCCACGGTGAAGCACCGGACGGGCCGTTCGTTCAGCCGCGCCATCAACGCCAGCACGCTGGCGGAGTCGATGCCGCCGGACAGGAACAGGCCGTAGGGCACATCCGAGCGCTGATGCAGCGCCACGCTTTCCTCCAGCACCGCGTCGAGCCGGGCGAGTGCGGTTTCGGTCGTCGCGGGCGGCGGATCGGCGGCTTCCGGCAGGGCCGGCAGGCGGCGGCGCTCGACGACGCGGCCGCCCTGCACGACCAGGGTTTCGCCGGGCAGCACGCGCTCGATGCCGCGGAAGATCGTATGGCGGCCGCAGGTGAACTGAAGCTGAAGCAGCTCGTCGCGCGGCTCGGGGGCCAGTTCGGGGCGGACCAGCCCGGCCGCGACAAGCGCTTGCGGCTCCGAGGCGAAGGCGAACAGGGTCGCCGTCTCGACATAATATAGCGGCTTGATGCCGAAGGGGTCGCGGGCGAGGACCAGCCGGCCTTCCGCCGGGTCGTGGATGGCGATGGCATACATGCCGCGTAGCGAGCGCGCGAACTCCAGCCCGTCGCGGCGGTAGAGATGGAGCGGCGCCTCGCAGTCGCTGCCGGTGCGGAACGCCGTCTCGGGCATCGCCTGGCGCAGTTCGATGTAATTGTAGATTTCGCCGTTCGCGACCAGGGCGGCGCCGCCCGGCTCGTAGAGCGGCTGGTCGCCGGTGACGAGGTCGATGATGGCCAGGCGGCGCTGCACCATCGCCACATCGCCCTGGGCATGGCGGCCCTCGCCGTCGGGGCCGCGATGCAGCAGTGCGGCGGCGAAACGGTCGAGCAGGCGGATGTCGGGCGCGCTGCCGTCGCGGCTCATGATTCCGGCGATTCCGCACATCAGCGCGCCACCCTGTCGAAGAAGTCGAGATAGCGTGCGACCACGGACGCCTCGGTGAAGTCGCGGCGCCAGGCATCGTGCCCGCCCTGGCCGAGTTCGGCCGCGCGGGCGGGATCGTCCAGCAGGTCCGCGGCGGCGGCGGCCAGGGCGTCGGCATCGTCGATGGGCACGAGCAGGCCCGAGACGCCCGGTTCGATCAACTGGCTGGGGCCCTGGCTGGCGGCGGCGACGACGGGGGTGCTGCGCGCCCAGGCCTCGATCACGACATTGCCCAGCGGCTCGTGCCGCGACGGACAGATGAAGACATCGGCGGCGGCGAGCAGGGCCGGCACGTCGTCGCGCCAGCCGAGAAAGCGCACCCGGTCCGCGACGCCCAGCCGGCCGGCCAGCGCCGTCAGCGCCGCGCGTTCCGGCCCTTCGCCGGCCAGCCACAGCCAGGCGCGGGGCAGCCTGGCCAGCGCGGCGAGCGCGACGTCGAAGCCCTTGTTGGGATGCAGCCGGCCGAGGCCGAGCAGCAGCGGCGCGTCCGAGGGCGTTTCAAGGGTTGCCCGGTCGGCCGGCGGCAGCAGGATGTCGTCGACGAAGTTCGGCAGATACCAGGTCCGGTCCGCGGGCCAGCCCTCGCGCTTCAGCCAGGCACAGATGTCCTCGGTATTGCCGATCAGGTGGTCGCAGCGGCGGTAGTATTTCAGGTCGTAATACCCGCCCAGCCGCCCGGCGAGCACATGCCGGCCCGTGGGCGCGAACCGGGCGGCGCGGCTCATCCAGGCGATCAGGATATCCGGATCGAAGGCGCGGACCGTCGCGCGCAGGCTTGGCCCCGTGACCAGATCGAACGCGCCGCCGAAACGCAGTTCGGCGACTGGGATGCCGGCGGCGCTGAGGGTATCGCCGCGGGCGCGATGGCCGCGGATCGCCGCATGCTGGTCGATGCCGGCGCGGTGCAGTGCCGGGACGAGACGCATGAAGAACGCCTCCGCGCCGCCATGCTCGGCGCCGGCAATGACCTGCATGACCTTCGTCACGGCGTGCCGCGCTCCGCCGGTTCCGGTTCCAGCCGCGCCTTCAGATAGGACAGCAGCGGGTAGAGCCCGGCGAACAGAGCGATGAGGAAGCCCCACAGCCCTTCGCGATAGCCCTTGCGGGCGACGAAGCATTTCCAGAAGCGCGAGAACACGCGCCGCAGGTTGGGCCAGAATCGGCCGATATCGCCCGAGGCGCGTAGATCGGCGGCCTTGGCGGTCGTGTAGCGGTCGAGCCGGCGGATCATGTCCGAGATGTCGCGGTCCACGAAATGCACCATCGGCGTGCGTAGCCAGCCTTGGGGGCCGGTGAGGGCGAGGGCGGGGTGGATGCGCTGGAGGCCCCAGCGTTTGCTGCCCTTGCGGTGCAGGCGCGGCGCGGCGCTGACGCCCCAGGAGGCACCCCAGCCGTAGCGCACCAGGCGTTCGCCAACATAATTGTCGAAGGGGATCAGGTAGTAGCCGGTACCGGCATGGCCGGCCGGACCCTCGACCAGGGCGCGGATTTCGGCGGCCAGCGGCGGCGGCACCCGCTCATCGGCATCGACCTCCAGAATCCAGGCGCCCTTGCAGGCCTCGATGCCGGTATTGCGCCGGTCGCCCTCGATGGCCCAGGCGCCCTCGACCAGCCGGTCGGTGAAGCGCAGGGCGACGGATTTGGAGCCGTCGGCGCATTTGTCCAGGACGACCACGATCTCGTCGGCGAAATCCAGCGCGGCGAGGCAGTCGGCAAGCTGGGCCTCCTCGTTATGCGCCACCACCAGCGCGGAGAGGAGCGGGCCGCGTTCGGCTGCGGTCATGCGGCGTCCCGCTGCACGCGGCGCCACAGGCCGGCGGCCGCGGCCTCGACCGTATCGACGGTCAGCCCGTCCATCAGCGTGCCGGTGGTGCGGTGGTCGTAGTCCGGTCCGCCGGTCAGCACTTCGAAGCTCTCCGGCGTGCGCAACGCCGCCGCCTGCGGGCCCCAGGGCGCGTAATGCTCGGTCCGGCTGGGGCCGAACAGGCCCAGGGTCGGCAGGCCGGCGGCGGCGGCCATATGCATCAGCCCGCTGTCGTTGCCGACGAACAGTGCACAGCGCCGCAGGCAGGCCGCGACAGTGGCGAGGGACGGGATGCCGGTCAGGTCGATACGGCGCGCCGGCGGAATCGCGGCCAGCGCCGCCGCCGCCTGATCGCGTTCGCCTACTGCCGCGATGGCGGCGACCCGCGCGCCGGGCAGGATGCCGTCGGGCGCGGTCAGGCGCTGCGCCAGTTCCGCAAAACGCTCGGCCCGCCACTCCTTGCCGCGCCAGTTCGCTGCCGGCGCCAAGGCCAGCACCGGGCCGGTTCCCGGCATCAGGCGGGCAGCGGCATTCGCCTCCGCCTGGCCGGTCCAGACCACCGGATCGGGTGGCGTCGCTTCCAGCCCCAGGGTGGCGGCGATCAGGCGCACGCGATGGACCCGGCCGTCGCGCTCCAGCGCCGACGGTTTCGGGACGATGCGGCGCGCCCCGGCCCGCAAGGTCCAGGCGAGTGCCGAGCGGCGCAGATCGACGACCATGTCCCAGCGCGTGCCGGCGCATTCGCGCCACAGGTCCCACCAGTGCCGGCCGCCCCGCCGCTTGCGGATTTCGATCATGCGCTCCAGCCCGGGCGCGGCGGCGAACAGCGAGGCCGCAGCGGGCCCCGCGGCCACGGTGAAGCGGGCGTCCGGATGGGTGCGGGCGAGATGGGCGTAGAGGCCGCTCGACAGCACGGCATCGCCGACCCGGTTGGCGGTCACGAAAAGGATGCGCATGGCGGGCGGAGTGTATCCTGTCTGGCCGGGGGTTGCGAGCCGCCGGGAAAGCGGCATCCCCTTGCCAAGGGCCGTGGCCGGGGTCAAGTGTTGGACTGGAGGACCGCGATGAACGAGCGCATCTATGTACCGCTGCCCGAGCGGGGTTTCGTGACGGTCGGCGGTGCCGACCGTGTCGATTTCCTGCAGGGGCTGGTGTCGAACGACATGCGGCGGGTGGCGCCGGACCGCGTGGTCTGGACCGCGCTGCTGACGCCGCAGGGCAAGTATCTGCACGATTTCTTCGTCGCGGATATCGGCGGCGTCTGGCATCTCGACTGCGAAGCGGAACGGCTGATGGACCTCGGCCGGCTGCTGTCGCGCTACAAGCTGCGGGCGGCGGTCGATCTGGGCATCGGTCAGGCGCTGGCGGCGTTCGCGCTGCCGGGTGCGGATGCTCTGGCGGCGCTCGGCCTGCCGGCGGAGCCGGGGGCGGCGGCCCCCTTCGGCGGCGGCCTCGCCTATGTCGATCCGCGCCATGCGGCCCTCGGCGCACGCGCGATCCTGCCCGCGGCGGGCGCGGCGGATGCCCTGTCCGCCGCCGGGTTCCGCGAAGGCCCGCGCGAAGCCTGGGACCGGTTGCGCCTGTCGCTGGGTGTGCCGGACGGCAGCCGCGACCTGACGGTGGAGAAGTCGATCCTGCTGGAGAGCAATTTCGACGAGCTGCACGGCGTCGACTGGCAGAAGGGCTGCTATATGGGCCAGGAACTGACCGCACGGACCAAGTATCGCGGGCTGGTGAAGAAGCGTCTGGTTCCGGTCGCCATCGAGGGGGAAGCTCCGGCGCCCGGCACGCCGCTGACCATCGCGGGCCGCGACGCCGGCGAGATGCGCTCTGCGGCGGGCGGGATCGGGCTTGCGCTGCTGCGGCTCGACGCGCTGGCCGAGGCCGAGACGGGAGCAACGCTGGAGGCGGGCGGTGCGCGCCTGTTGCCATCCAAGCCCGCCTGGGCGTCTTTCTGACGCCACAGCCTGTGCGGGCAATTGTCGCGGCCCGCGAATTCAGCATTCGTTAACCCTCTTGTGGCTATGGTTTTTTCGGGCATGGGGGACGTGCGGTCGCAGGCCGCGCGGTGCTGCAACCAGATGCGGTTCGGGCACAGATGCAGGCAGGCGGATTCTATCGTGCGTTCCTCCGGGCGGGACTCCCCTTCATCCTGCTGAGCGGCGGATACGTTCTTCTCGGCGACTGGCTCGTGGGCAGGCTTACGAGCAATCCCGATACCATCCTGAGTCTCGGCATCGCGAAGGGGCTGTTCTTCGTCGGCGCGGTGGCGTTGGCGCTGACCCTTGTCACGGCGCGTCTGATGGGGCGCGAGGTCGAGGACCGCCGCCGGTTGTCCGAGGAGATGGCGCGGAAGGGCGGCATCTTCGAGGCGTTGCCCGGACCGGCCTTCGCCTTCGACGACAAGGCGCGCCTCGTGGCGTGGAACCGGCAGGTCCTGACGGCCACCGGGTTGCCCGCCGAGGCCGTGGTCGGGCGCAGCGCCGAAGACTTCATCCATCCCGACGACCGCGAGTCGATCCGGACCAGCCTCCAACGAATCCTCAAGGGGGGCGAGACGCGGATGACGCCGGCCCGGCTTCTGATAGCGGACGGGACGGCGGTCCCCTATCTGTGGAGCGGAACGCCGCTGCGCGGCGAGGACGGCACGATCCTGGGCGCGGTCGGCTTCGGCCAGAATATCGGCAAGGAACCGCGTGCCGCCGAAGTCCTGCGCATCCATGCCGCGCAGACCGAGCAGCTGCTGTTCCAGATCGTGGGTGCGATGACCCTGGCGATGGAGGCACGCGATGCCTATACCGCTGGCCATCAGGACAAGGTGGCGCAGCTGGCCGTGCGGATCGGCGAACGGCTGAACCTGACCGAAGACCGGCTGCATGCGCTGAACCTCGCGGCGCATGTGCACGATGTCGGCAAGCTGGCGGTGCCGACGGACATCCTGACCCTGCCGCGCCGCCTGACCGCCCCCGAGATGGCCATCGTGCAGACCCATGCCGACTGGGGCTATCGGATCATGCGGCAGGTCGAGTTTCCCTGGCCGCTGGCGGATATCGTGCACCAGCACCATGAACGTATGGATGGCAGCGGTTATCCGGAGGGCCTGGCGGGCGACGCGATCCTGCTGGAGGCGCGCATCCTGGCGGTCGCCGATGTCGCGGATTCGATGATGTCGCATCGGCCCTATCGCCCGGCGCTGGGCCAGTCGGCGACGGTGGACGAGCTGCGCCGCGGCGCCGGCAGCACCTACGATCCCGCCGTCGTGGAGGCCTGCCTCGCCGTGTTCGCGGACGGCTTCGTCTTTCATCCGCCGCTTCCCTCGGCGCTGACCGGCGCCGCGGCCTAAGGCGGTCCTCGCCGCTTGGCGGCAGCCGCGGCGGCTCTATAGTGTTGGCAACCAGAACGCCCGCGCCAGGGAGGCCGACCATGCCGCGCTTCAACGCCAACATCGTCACCATGTTCAAGGAGCACGACATGCTCGACCGCTTCGCCGCCGCGGCGGATTGCGGGTTCAAGGGCGTGGAGCTGCTGTTCCCCTACGACTGGCCGATGGACGAGCTGCGCCGGCGCATGGAGGCGGCGGGGCAGGAGATGGTGCTGATCAACACCCCGCCCGGCGACTATGCCAATGGCGAGCGCGGCTTCGCCGGCATCCCCGGCGCCGAGGACCGGTTCCGCGAGGACTTCAAGCGCGCGCTGGAATACGCGGTCGCGCTGGGCAGCCCGCGCATCCATGTGATGGCCGGCCGCATCCCCGCCGACGCCACCGCCGAGCGCTGCGAGGCGGTGTTCGTCGAGAACCTGAAGGCCGCGGCCGACCTCGCCGGGCCGGAGGGCGTGACGCTGTGCCTGGAATCGCTGAACAGCCGCGACGTGCCGGGCTATCTCGTCCTCTCGCCGGCCACGGTGCGCCGGGCGATCGACAAGGTCGGCCGGCCCAATGTGGCGTTCCAGTACGACGCCTATCACCTGCAGATCATGCAGGGCGACCTGGCGGAGACCTTCCGCCGCTATCGCGACATCGTCGGCCATGTCCAGGTCTCCAGCCTGCCCGGCCGGCACGAGCCGGACGGCGGCGAGATCAACTATCCCTACCTGTTCGCCTTCCTGGACGCCGAGGGCTGGGACGGCTGGGTCGGCTGCGAGTATGCTCCGCGCGCCGGCACCAAGGAGGGGCTCGCCTGGGCGGCCGCCTGGGGCATCGGCTGACGCGACGCACCGGCAGGGGGAGGGAGGGGTGACATGAGCAAGGGCGTGACGCGCATCGACGCGCGGACCCTGAAGGCACAGCTTCGCGACGGCGGCGAGATCGCGTTGCTGGACGCGCGCGAGGAGCGCACATTCGCCGACCGGCACATGCTGCTGGCGGTCTGCGTGCCGCTGAGCCGCATGGAGCTGATGGCGGGCGACCTGGTGCCGCGCCGCGACACCCGCGTCGTCTGGTGCGACGACGGCGACGGGCTGGCGGCGCCGGCGGCCGAGCGCATGGCGGCGCTGGGCTATAGCCGGGTGGCGCTGCTGGAGGGCGGGCTGAAGGCGTGGGAGGCGGCGGGCTATCGCGTCTATAGCGGTATCCACGTCCCGAGCAAGGCCTTCGCCGAGGTGGTCGAGCACGAGGCCGGCACGCCCTGGGTCTCGGCGGAGGAACTGAAGGCGCTGATCGACGCCAAGGCCGACATCGCCATCTACGACAGCCGCTCCTTCGAGGAATACAACAACAACAGCATCCCCGGCGCGATCAGCGTGCCCGGCGCGGAGCTGGTCTATCGCTTCACCGACCTGACGCCCTCGCCCGATACCACGGTGATCGTCAATTGCGGCGGCCGCACGCGCAGCATCATCGGCGCGCAGTCGCTGATCAACGCCGGTTTCAAGAATCGCATCGTCTCGCTCAAGGACGGCACCATGGCCTGGCACCTCGCCGGATTCGGCGTGGTGAACGGCGCCGACCGGCGCCCGCCGCCGGTCTCGGACAAGGGGCTCCAGGCGGCCTTCGACGGCGCGAAGGCGGTGGCGCGGCTGTGCGAGGTGACGCGCATCGGGCTCGACGGCCTTGCCGCATGGCGGGCCGAGGCGGGCACGCGCACCCTCTATGTCTTCGACGTGCGCACGCCCGAGGAATACGCCGCCGGCCACCTGCCGGGCGTGCTGTCGGCGCCGGGCGGCCAGCTGATCCAGGAGACCGACTATCACATGGCGGTGCTGGGCGGCCGGGTCGTGCTGGTGGACGATGGCGGGGTGCGCGCGACCATGACCGCCTCCTGGCTGACCCAGATGGGCTGGCCCGAGGTGGCGGTGCTGGCGATGGACGACATTCCCGCGGCCGACCGGCCGGCGCTGGAGAAGGGGCCGCATGTGCCGCGCGCGCTGGGCTTCGACCCGGCTTCGGTCGCGACCGTCGGCGTGGACGCGCTGCGCGAGGGCCTCGCGGCGGGGCGGATGCTGGTCGTGGATTTCGCCGACAGCAAGCGCTATCGCGGCGGCCACATCCCCGGCGCGCATTTCGCGACCCGCGCCCGGCTTGCCCAGGTGCTGCCGACGCTGCCCAAGGCCGCGGCGCTGGTCTTTACCTCGCCCGACGGGGCGCTGGCCGGGCTGGCCGCGCGCGACGCCGCATCCTTCGCGCCGGTCCCGGTGCAGGTGCTGGCGGGCGGCACGGCCGCCTGGACCGCCGCCGGCCACGCGCTGGAGACGGGTGCCACGCACATGGCCGATCTGGACGACGATGTCTGGCTGCCGGCGCGCGAGCTGGGGATGAACCGCGAGGCGGCGATGCGCCAGTACCTCGCCTGGGAGATCGACCTCGCCAACCAGATGGCGACCGATGACGACCGCCATTTCCGGGTGAGGGTGCCATAGCCCCATCCGCGTTTCTGCCACCGACCGGAGACGCATGCCATGACCGCCAGCCTGAACGCCCACACCCCCTTCGCCGCGCCCGTGGTGGACAGCCTCGCCGTGCGCGTGGTGGTGGATTCCAGCTATGAACGCTTCCTGCCGCCGGCCGACCATAAGGCGGTGCGGGTGGAGCATCTGCGCCGCGCGCCGGGGCGGCAGATGACGACCTTGGCCTGCGAATGGGGCCTGTCGCTGCATCTCGAATCCGCCATCGCGGGGACCAAGGCGCAGTATCTGCTGGATTTCGGCTATACGCCCGAGGTGCTGAACCGCAATGTCGACATCCTCGACATCGACCCCGCGCGCATCCACGGCCTGATCCTCAGCCACGGTCATCGCGACCATTTCGGCGGCCTCAACGGCTTCGTCGCCAGCCATCGCGGCCGGATGCGCGACGACCTGGCGCTCTATGTCGGGGCCGAGGACGTGTTCCGCGAGAAATGGATCAAGGAGAAGGGCGCGGAGGTGGAGACCTGGGGCCTGCTCGACCGGGCCGAGGTGGTGGCCCAGCGTGTGGCGCCGGTCTGCTGCGGCGGGGCGCATGCGCTCGACGGCCCCTTCACCACCGGCTACATCCCGCGCACTACCTTCGAGACGATCAGCGGCGGCACGCTCATCGACGAGATCCCGCCCGAGGACCATTTCACGCCCGAGGAGCGGCTGGGCCGGCTGTCCAAGGACCAGCACCCGGAGGAGCACGCCACCTGCTACATCGTGAAGGGGCGGGGCCTCGTCGTGATCTCGTCCTGCGGCCATGTTGGGCTGATCAACAGCATCCAGGCGGCGATGGCCGTGTCGGGGGTGGACAGGCTGCATGCCGTGCTGGGCGGCTTTCATCTCGGCCCCGCGCCGCTCGACTATATCGACCGCACGGTGACGGAGCTGCAACGCCTCAACCCCGACGTGGTGGTGCCGATGCATTGCAGCGGCGCCAACTTCATCGACGCCATGCGCCGCCGCATGCCCGACCGGCTGGTGACCTCCAATGTCGGCAGCCGCTTCACCTTCGGCCTGTAGCGGCAGGGCGGGGCCGCCGGGGCGCGAACCGCGCAAAAGGCCGCAAATGTAAACAGGGGCGCCGCCCGCTCCCCTGTTCCTCTCGTCCTTCTGCCTCCAAACGCCGTCATGCGCGGGCTTGACCCGCGCATCTCCCGGCGGGTCGGGCGCATAGCCGACGCCGCCGTGCCGCTTGAGCGCGATGCGCGGGTCAAGCCCGCGCATGACGGAGAGGGTGGGGGCGGGGCGGGACGATGCGCGGATGTCATCATTCGTCAGCATTGCGCTGTCCCGGGATGGGCGCGGCGCGCCCGACCGCTGCCGCGCGGCCCGCGAAAGGCCGCAAATGTAAACAGGGGCGCCGTCCGCTCCCCGGTTCCTCATCCTGAGCCCGACGAAGGATGAGCCGCGCGCTGCCGGGGCCGCGTCTTTCCCCCCATCCTTCGTCACGCTCAGGATGAGGGTGTGCCACTGGGGCCGCCGCAGCGCGCGGATGTCATGATTTGTCAGCATCGTGCCGTTTCGATGTGGGGCGCGGCGCGCCCGACCGCTGCCGCGCGGCATGCGGGAAAGGCCGCAAATGTAAACGGGGGCGCCGTCCGCTCCCCTGTTCCTCATCCTGAGCCCGACGAAGGATGAGCCGCGCGCTGCCGGTGCCGCGCCTTTCCCCGCATCCTTCGTCACGCTCAGGATGAGGGTGTGCCACTGGGACCGCCGCAGCGAGCGGATGTCTGCATTTGTCAGCA
>JBFWNZ010000029.1:0-19463 GCA_050250795.1 Alphaproteobacteria bacterium
GCTGAACCACAGCGGCGACCGCCAGGGCGTGCGCTACGAGAATGGCGTGGTGCGCACGCCCGACGGATTTGCCGACGCCTACCGGCAATATGTCGAGGGCGGCTGGAACGGCGTGCCCTTCGAGCCTGAGCATGGCGGCCAGGGACTGCCCTGGCTGGTCGCCTTCGCGCTGTCGGAGGTGTGGCAGTCGGCGAACATGGCCTGGGCGCTGAACCCCGTCCTGACCGGCGGCGCGGTCGAACTGCTCACCGCTCATGGCACGCCCGAGCAGCAGCGCCTTTACCTGCCGAAGCTGGTCAGCGGCGAATGGACCGGCACCATGAACCTGACCGAGCCGCAGGCGGGCTCGGATGTCGGCGCGCTCAAGACCCGGGCGGAGCCGGATGGCGACCGCTACCGCATCCGCGGCCAGAAGATCTTCATCACCTGGGGCGAACACGACCTGGCGCCGAACATCGTGCATATGGTGCTGGCGCGCCTGCCCGACGCGCCGCCGGGCACACGGGGAATCTCGCTGTTCCTGGTGCCGAAATTCCTGGTCGATGACGATGGCGGGCTGGGGCCGCGCAACGATCTGCACTGCGTTTCGGTCGAACACAAGCTGGGCATCCACGCATCGCCCACCTGCGTCATGTCCTTCGGCGAGAACGAAGGGGCTATCGGCTGGCTGGTCGGCGAGCCGAACCGCGGGCTGGCCGCAATGTTCACGATGATGAACAACGCCCGCCTGAATGTCGGCATCGAGGGGCTGGCCCTGTCCGAGCGCGCCTATCAGCAGGCTTGCGCCTATGCCTTCGAGCGCATCCAGGGCAGCGCAGAGGGCGAGGATGGCGTCCCCATTATCCGCCACCCCGATGTCCGCCGGATGCTGCTGGCGATCAAGGCCCAGACCGAGGCGATGCGGGCGCTGGTGCTGGAGGCGGGCGCGGCCCTCGATGCGGCACGGCGCCTGCCCGATGGCGCGGCAAAACGGGCGGCGCAGGCGCGCATCGACCTGATGACGCCCATCGTCAAGGCATGGTGCACCGATCTCGGCGTCGAACTCACCTCGACGGCGCTGCAGGTGCATGGCGGCATGGGTTTCATCGAGGAAACCGGCGCCGCGCAGCACTACCGCGATGCGCGTATCCCGCCGATCTATGAGGGCACCAACGGCATCCAGGCCCAGGATCTGGTGCTACGCAAGCTGCTGCGCGACCGCGGCGAGGCCGCGGCTGCCTATATCGTCGAACTCAACGACGCGTTGACGGGATTGGGCGACAGCCCGGCCGAGACGTCGATCCGCCGCCATCTCGCAGCCGGGCTGGACGCGCTCCAGGCCGCGACCGACTGGCTGCTTGCAGCCGGGCCGGGCGATGCCGTCTTGGCTGCGGCAACACCCTATCTGAGGCTATTCGGAATCGTTGCCGGCGGTGCGGTCATGGCGCGCGCCGCCGCCGTCGCAGCGGCGCGGTTGACCGGGAACAGCGGCGACAGCGCGTATGCCGCCAAGCTGGCGACGGCACGTTTCTATGCGGAAGCGGTACTGCCGCAGGCCGCGGCCCTGCTCCCCGCGGTCACGGAGAGCCACGCCGCCGTCACTGCGCTCGGCCCGGAAGCGTTCCGGGCCTGACGCGCCGACGGAGATCAGGCGGCGGCGCGCAGCCCGGCCGGGAAGGTGCCGAACAGGGCTTCGAACGCGTACGGATCGTAATGCATGATGCAGAGACGCGCGAAGGCATCCGTCGTCATGCCGAAGCTGCGGGCATAGCCGCGGAACATGACCGAGGGGATGCGGGCGGTGCCCTCCTCGACGGCGCGAACCCAATCGCCGCTCTCCGCACCGGTCTGCTCGGCGAGTTCCTCGACCGTCAGTTCAGCGGCGCAGCGACGTTCGGCCAACACGGCGCCAAGCGCTGCAAAAGCCGGCTGCAACAGGGTCACAGAACCTTCGGCGGATTTCAGGAAGTCGTAACGGGCCATCTCACGCGTCCTTGCGTCTATGCGCCGAAAGCCGGTGCTCTCCACCGGTCCGGGCGCGCATTTGTTATGTTGCGATGCAAAAAAGATGGCACATCCGTGACAGTTCGCAAGGGGGTGCGCATGCGAACAAGCGCGACAAAACGCCGCCGTCAGCCCTCGATTCGGATCGGCCGCACATCCCCACCCGTCAGGGCGACAAACATCTCGACCACCGTTTGGCCCGTCACCGGATGCCGCTTGCCCGGCGCGATGTCGGACAAGGGCCGCAGCACGAAAACGCGTTCGGCCAACCGCGGATGCGGCACGATCAGGTCGGGCAGGTCGATCACGGCATCGCCGTAGAACAGGATATCGAGATCGATCGGGCGCGGGCCGAAGCGCTGGCCCGGCACGCGGCCGAGGTCGGCCTCGATCCGCTTGAGCCGCATCAGAAGGTCGGGGCAGGACAGGGCCGTCTCGCCGCGCACGACCATGTTGAGAAAACGCGGCTGGTCGGTGACGTATTCCGGCGCGGTGTCGTAGGTCGGCGACCATGCCGACAGCGTGACGAAACCCTCCAGCGTCTTCATGGCGAGGGACAGATTGTCGACGCGGTTGCCGAGATTGCTGCCCAGCGCGATGAAGACTTCCACACCGCGCGAACGGCCGGACCTCGATCGACCTGTCATCGTCAATCCGCCGCGTCCGAAGCCGAGACGGGTGCACGCAGGATCGCATCGGTCATCCGGGCGACCCGCACCATCGCCGCAACGTCATGCACGCGGATAACGGACGCGCCCCGCGCGATGGCAAGGGCCACTGTCGCTGCCGTCCCGTCGAGCCGGCCCTCCACCGGCGCATCCAGAACCTGACCGATGAAGGATTTGCGGCTGGTTCCGACCAGCAGCGGGTAGCCGAGAGCCGTCAGGCGATCCAGATGGTTCAGCAGGGCGAGATTCTGCGCGACGGTCTTTCCGAAACCGATTCCGGGATCGAGCATAATGCGCCCCTGTGCAACGCCCGCATCGCACGCGGCAGCAGCCAGTGCGGCGAGATCGGCCGCGACATCCTCCACCACATTGCCGTAGTCGGCACCGCGATACTGCCCGCCCAGCCGGGGGTCGAGCGTCACCGCGCCGGCACGGCTGCGATTGTGCATCAGCACGACATGGACACCGGTTCCGGCCACCACCCCCGCCATATCGGCGTCCGCCTGCAAGGCCCAGACATCGTTGACGATCTCCGCCCCCGCATCGACCGCTTGCCGGGCAACCGTCGCGCGATAGGTATCGACCGAAAGAACAGCGTCGGGGAACTTCTGCTTTATGGCCCGGATCGCCGGCAGAACCCGTGCCGCTTCTTCAACGGCACCGACAGGGGACGCGCCGGGCCGGGTGCTTTCGCCGCCGATATCCAGAATATCCGCACCGGCATCGAGGAACGCCTCTGCCTGGGCGACGGCCCGCGCCGCCGTCCCGGCACCGTCCAGGATGCCGTCTCCGGAAAAAGAGTCGGAGGTGACATTGACGATACCCATGATCCAGGTGCGGGCACCCGGAACGAAGCGGTCGGCAAAGCTCATATGCAGCGATCCTGCGCCACGGCCGGCGCGCAAATTCCGCGGGCAATATGGCACAGGCTGTGTTACCTGTCGCCCGCGCCGCGGCAGGCCTGCGGCCCGGACCAGCGACAGGGACACGCGTGACCTTCGCCTCAAGAACACCCGAGACACCGCCTGCGGAATCGGACGGCCGTATCGACGCGCTCGCCTCCGGACACTATCGGATTGCCATCCGCGATCTCGTCCTGCCCTGGCGGATCGGCGTTCACCGGCATGAGCAGGGGAACACGCAACGGGTTCGGCTGAACATCTGGATCACCTGTCCTGAGCCGCCGATTGCCGATGCGGACGATTATTCCGAAGTCGTGTGCTACGAGCGCATCGTCATCGGCCTGCGCGATTTGGCTGCCCGCGGCCATGTGAAGTTGGCGGAGACGCTGGCCCATCGCACGGCCATGCTCTGTCTCGCGGACCCCAGGGTCGAGGAAGTGTTCGTCCGTGTCGAAAAACTGGATGTCGTGCCCGAAGCGGCCAGCGTCGGCGTGGAATTGCGGCGTACCCGCAATGGCAACTAGACCGGGGTCTGCGGCGTTAACCATCGCAGCAGAACGGAAATTCGCTTGACCTCGCCCGCAGGATGGTCAAAGTCCCGGCGCGGGGTCGGGGGGCCCTCTGCGGGAACCTCAATCGAAGCCGAACGGTGAGCTCCGATGGACTTCAAGCGTTGCAGAATTCCGGTCGTCGCCATGCTGCTGCTCATTCTGAGCGCATGGGTTCCCGCTGCCGCGGCGGCCCCTGCCGAGAAGGGAGCCGAGGGCTTTATTCAAAGCCTCGCAGACGACGCAATCGCATTGCTGAACAACAAGAACGACAACCTGACCGACCGCGAGGATCGTTTCCGGACGATGCTGCGCGAGCAATTCATGATGGACAATATCGGCCGCTTCGCCGCCGGGAATTACTGGCGCGAGATGTCGGCGCAACAGCAGGCAGAGTATCAGGACCTGTTCTCGGAATGGGTGCTGAAGACCTATGCGCGGCGGCTCGGCGGCTACTCCGGGGAACGCTTCCGGGTGCTCAACTCGGTCCCCGCCACCCGTGACGACATCTTCGTGCGCAGCGAGATCGAGGGCGGCCGCAATGCGGTGCCGGTGAAGTGCGATTGGCGGGTACGACCCGTCGACGGAAACTTCAAGATCGTCGATGTCGTGGTCGAAGGTGTCAGCATGGCCGTTACCCAGAAGCAGGAATTCGGCGCCATACTGGCCCGCGACGGCGTCAACGGGCTGATCGGCATGCTGCGCGACCGGCTGGCACAAATGTCGGCCTCGAACGGCTGAATACCGTATCGGACCGTTTCCGCAGGCATCGAATGCTTTGGGGAATCTTAAAGGCAAAAGTGAAACGCAGCGTCAGTGCCGTGTTTCTTTTGCCGATCCTGTCGATATCATTGCCTTCTTCACCTCGAATTCTGTAGAATCTCCGGATTGCATCGGTGCGAATCGGTAGCGGCCTGCCAGCCATACCGAAAATCCGGTGCGGGGGGCGAGAGTGCGGAAGCGTGTTCGCAGAATTAGCGTTCTGCACGGCGAATGGATTCCGTTCGCCGGACCCGGTCCTATGCCCGCCGACACCGCCGATCCCGCCGAATGCAAGACGAGGCGCTGCCAGGCGCCCGCAACGATCACGGCGCAAACGTCGCCGACGACACCAGGGATAGCACCGGAGCTTCGCATCGAATGAGATGAGAGAGGCGAGGCCCATGACGCAAGTTCCGGCGGTGACCTTCTGGATTCAGGGCCGTGCGGACGACCGTTGGCAGAATCTGGTGCATTTCGCGGACTTCGAAGGCGCAGCCACAAGCATGCGCCGGCTGTCGCGGTCCGGCGAATACACGCAGTTGCGCCTGGTCGAAGCGAGCCTGTCCGCCGACGGCAAGACCCCCGTCTATCGGGAACGTCTGCGGTCGACCGATGGCCGGATCGTTGCCCCGCCCCGCAGGGCGGCCGGGCCCGCCGCATCTGCAGCGGCGCCTGCGCCCGTCTCCGCTTCCGTGGCACCGTCGCAAACCGCGCCGGCCGAAGACGCAGAAGCCGACTGGTTGAGCATCGACCTTGCCACCGCGGCACGGGCAAACCGCCTTACCGAGCCCGAGCCGGATACGGCACCGCTGGATGTCCGGATCACGCGACTGACCGACGCTGCGCCCGGCCCCACCAAGACGCAGGTGGAGATGCAGGCATTGTTGCAGGCGGTTGCTGCGACAAAGCCCTCGCCCGTGGTTTCGCCGGCCGAAGCCGATGAGGAACCGGAGCCGGCTGCGGCTGCGCCCGAAACCACCAAGGCCGACACGGCGGAAGAGCCCGAGTTCATCCGCGCCTTGCGACGCGTGTCGCAGCCGCCCCAGGCGGAGGAAAACGAGGACGAACGGCAGGACGATCCCGACCACGATCCGATCATGCGCCGCGCGGCGGAACTCGCCGCCAGACCGCGCCTCGGCACAGGCATTCAACGATCTGCGGTTCCGCCATCGGCCCTGCTTCCGGAACCGCCGGACATTCCGCCGCCGCATATGCTGGCGCCCGAGCCGCCCCGGCGTTCGCGGCGCGGATTGGCGCTGGTGGCGCTCCTTGCCGTCGCCATCCTGGCCGGAGTCGTCCTGGCGGCGCTCGATCCGCGCGGAACGGCGCAGCTCGTCGCCTCCCTGATGAATGCCGTGCAGGGGCCGCCAGAGGAACCGCCGTTGATCGCGGCTATCCTCGAAGATCCCTCGGGCCAGCGCGTGCAGAGCCTGCTGTCCGGGGGAACCGACCCCAATCAGGAAAGCCTGTCCGGCACGCCGGCCTTGCTGGTGGCGGCACGCAGCCATGCCATCGACAGTCTGGACCGCCTGTTGGCCGCGGGCGCCGACCCGACGGCACCGATCGATGCATCTGGCATCGCCGTGGTGCATGCGACTGCCCGCGAGGGCCTGACCGCCGCGCTTGGACAAATCCTGGCAGCGGGTGCGGATATCGACATGCGGAGCGGGATGGACGGGTGCGAGACTCCCCTGTCCGCCGCGGTTGCCGCCGGACAGCTTCGCACCGTGCAGATGCTGCTTGAGCGTGGCGCCATGCTGGAACGCCCGGAAGGATGCAGCGGAGAGTTGCTCGCTCTCGCCAAGCCGCACCCGGCCATTCTCGCGCGGCTTGAAGAAGCCTTCGCCGCCAAGATCGCCGAAGGCAAGCGCCAGGAGAAACCGGTCCAGTCCGCCGCTCCGGCGCCAGGTCTCGATCCGGCGACGGCCCTCGCCGAACTCTCCGCCGATCCGGCAAAATTCCCCTCGCTGCTGTTCTCCGCCATCGACGGCGGCCAGGGCGACCTGGTCCGAGCGCTGCTGGTCGACCGGCCGGAGCATATCCGCCTGGACGACGTCGTGACCTTCGTCAGCGACAAATGGGGGACCGGCTACCGCTCGGCCGTCGATTACGCCTTGCTGCGCGGCGAGCGCGCCATTGCCGCGACGCTGATGGGCTCCGGCCTCATTCCCAGTACCGAATTGTTCCATTTGTCCATCGAACGGAGCACAGAACCGGCATTGGCCGGGGTCGCAAATTTCCTGATCGAGAACGGCGCCGACCTGAATGCCATGCATGACGGCATGACCGCCCTGATGCGCGCGGCCCATGCCGGCAACCTCGCGCTGGTGAAGGAAATGCTGCAACAGGGTGCCAACCCGCTGCTGCAGACGCCGAACGGCCTGACCGCAGCCGATTTCGCGCCGGCCAGCGCGGACCCTGCGCTGCGCGAACTGCTCGCCATGCAGACCAAAGGCTCCAAATACGCCAAGCTGATGTTCGGACTGAGCTGGCTGGATCGGCTCGACAACGTGAAGGGCAAGGTGCGCGACTGCCGCTCGCTGGGCGACCGCTTCACCGCCTGCGACGTCCGCTTCGATCCCTGGCTGCCGGATGTCGAGGCGGTCGAGGCCCATTTCGACCGGTCGGCCGATGGCCGGCTGGTGGCCATCGAGGTGCGCAGCAAGCCGATCCGCGACCGCACCCGCAACCTGGACGGCAGCGGCCCGCGCGAACGGTTCGAGCAGGTCCGGACCGCCATCGAGGAACGGCTGCCGAAGGAGCATGTCGGCTTCGCCACGCGGCAGGTGCCGGCCGGCGTGCCGTTCTGGCAGGGCCTGAAGCCGGACGTGAAGGCCGGCGAATATTACGCCTACTGGTCCGACGAAGAGGGCAGCCGGCCCGCCTTCATCTACCTCAAGCTGACCGGCCGCGGCGAGAATGACGGCTTCTACCAGATCGTGATCGGCAACCCTTACCGCATCAGCTAGCCGCAATGATCCTTTACGGCCTTCTGGACTCGCCCTTCGCCCGGCGCATCGCGGTGACGATGGAGATTTACGGGATCGCCTTCGAACGCCGGGCCTTGTCGGTATTCCGGGACTTCGATGCCATGCTGAACATCCATCCTCTCGGCAAGGCGCCATCCCTGCAACTGCCGGACGGAACCATCCTGGTCGAGAGCCAGGTCATCGCGGAACACCTGGACGAGACCGCCGGCGAGCGCGCCGTACTCCTGCCGAAAGACCGGGCGACGCGCCTCGCGATGCGCTCATCCCTCGGCGTCGCCATCGCACTGGCCGAGAAGAACATCGCGCTTCGGATCGAGCGGGCCCGCGAGGGCCGCGGAACCGGCGATCCCGAATGGCTGGCCCGCCTGCCGCGGCAGGTCGCGGGCGCCCTGGCGGCGCTGGAGAAACGGCTGGAGGGCCGGACCTGGCTGGCCGGCGACGCCATGACCCATGCGGACATCGCCGCCGCCATCGCCTGGACGGATGGCAGCAACAAGATTCCCGACATGCTTCCCGCCGAGCGCTACCCGCATCTGGCCGCGCTGAATGCGCGGTGCGAGGCCCTGCCGGCCTTCCGCGCCTGGCCCTTTCTCAACGGCTGATCACGCTCCGGGCTTCAAGGCCGTCAGGGTCGTGTAGGCGGAAATCTGCTCCAGGCTGGAGCGGACATCGACGACGACCGCGCCGTCGTGATCCAGCGCCCGGCGCACCACCGACTCGCAATCCGCCTGACGGTCCAGCCGCAAACCCAGGGCACCGAACGCCTCGCCGAATTTGGCGAAGTCGGGATTGGCCAGATTCGTCGCCATGCGCCGGCCGGGAAAGGCCCGCTCCTGGTGCAGGCGGATCGTGGCATAGCTGCCATTGTTCGAGATGAACACCTTGGGCTTGCCGCCATGCTGGATCGCAGTGGCCAGTTCGTTGCCGGTCATCAACGTGCCGCCATCGCCGATGAAGGTGACGACCTGCCGGTCCGGATGGCGTAACGCCGCCGCGACCCCGGCTGGCATGCCGAATCCCATGGCACCGGAGATGGCGCTGAGCAGAACGCGCCGGCCGTTGAAGGCCAGATGCCGGTGCACGAAGGTGCTGTGGTTGCCGGCATCGATGGTCACGATGGCGTCCGGCGGCAGCATGGCGTTCAGCACCGCTGAGACAGCGCCGAAATGAACCCCGTCCGGCCGTTCGACCGGATCGAAGCGGTGCATGTCGACATGCACATCGTGCAGACTTGCGATCCAGCCGGCGCGGCCGGACGGCAACGACGGCACGGGATGCGCCGCCAGCGCCGCCAGAAAGGCGGTCGGGTCGGCGACGATGCCCAGGGTCGCGGCATGGACGCGGCCGATGACGCCCGGATCGGCATGGACATGGATCAGGGGCTGCTCCGGCAACGGCGCCCGCGGGAAAGCGTAGTTCTGCGAGGTCACGTCGCCAAGCCGCGTACCGACCGCCAGGATCAAGTCGGCCTTCGAGACCGCGTCGACCACACGCTTCGGAATGCCGTAGCTGAGATGCGCGCCGTAATGCGGATGCGCATTGTCGATCATGTCCTGCTGCTTGAAGGTCAGGCCGATGGGAAGCTGCCAGGCTTCGCTCGCCGCCAGCAGCGCCTGCGGTCCGGCGCCGCCATTGCGCGACCCGCGCAACGCCCCGCCCGCGATCAGCAACGGCCGCTCCGCCCTGGCCAGTATCGCCGCCACCGCCGCGATGTCGGACGCGCCGGGAAGCGCGCGCGGGATCGGCAGCGGCTGCGCGGCGGCGGCCGTCACCGCATCGGTCAGCATGTCCTCGGGCAGGGCCAGAACCACCGGCCCCGGCGTGCCGGAAGACGCGATCTGGATGGCGCGCGCCACCGCCTCGGGCACCTGTTCGGGGTCATCGACCTCGCGCACCCATTTCGCCATGTCGCCGAAGGTCTGGACGTAGTCCACTTCCTGGAAGGCGCCGCGTCCGCGGTCGCGACGCTCGACCTGCCCGACCAGCAGCAGCATCGGCTCTCCGTCCTGCTGCGCGGTATGGACCGCGATGCTGGCATTGGTCGCGCCGGGGCCGCGGCTGACCAGCGCGACGCCGACCCGTCCCGTCAGCCGTGCATCGGCCACCGCCATGAAAGCGGCACCGCCCTCATGCCGGCAGGTGACGACATCGATATCCGGATGGTCGTGCAACGCATCCAGGACCGCCAGATAACTCTCGCCCGGCACGCAGAACACCCGGTCGACGCCATGCGCCGCCAGGGTCTGTACCAGGACATCCGCCGCGCGTGCCTGATTCACCGCTTATCCCCCCGACGCCGTCTCAGCGGCCTGTAAAGTTCGGCTTCCGCTTCTCGATGAAGGCCGCCATGCCCTCCTTCTGGTCCTGCGACGCAAACAGAAGCTGGAAGGCCTTGCGCTCCAGCATCATGCCGGTCGCCAGCGAGGCATCCAACCCCGCCAGCACGCATTCCTTGATCTGACGCACGGCAAGCGGCGGCATCCGGGCAATCTTCGCCGCCATCTCGACGGCGCGACTCTCCACCTTGTCGTCGGGCACGATCTCGGACACGAGGCCCCAGGCCAGCGCCTCCTGTGCCTTGATGAACTCCGCCGTCAGGCACAGCTTCATCGCCTGATACTTGCCCACCGTGCGGGTCAGGCGCTGCGTGCCGCCGGCACCGGGGATGATGCCCAGCCGCACCTCGGGCTGGCCGAACTGCGCGCTCTCGCCCGCCACGATGATGTCCGCGTTCATCGCCAGCTCGCAGCCGCCGCCCAGCGCGAAACCGCTGACCGCGGCGATCACCGGCTTCGGACACTCGGCAACGGCCTGCCAGTATTTGTGGGTCTCGCGCAGCATCATGTCGACCGCGCCCGCCTCTGCCATCTGCTTGATGTCGGCACCGGCGGCGAAGGCCTTTTCGTTGCCCGTGAGGACGATGCAGCGGACGTCGTCGTCCTCGTTCAGCGCTTCGAAATGCTCCGAAATCATGCGGCGCACCTCGATATTGAGCGCATTCAAGGCATCCGGCCGGTTGATCCGGACCAGCGCGACATTGTCGGCGGGCCGCTCCAGCAGCACGACGGGCATAGGCAACCTCCCTCGGGGCGTGATCCGCACAGGCGCGGACAGGACGGGGCGCAAGGTTATGGGGGCGGCCGCAACGCTGTAAAGCGGCTAATAGCCCAGCGCGCAGCCGTCCTTGCGCGGGTCCGACCCGCCGATCAGCACGCCGCGCGCATGGTCGATGCGGATCGCCTGACAGCCGCCATGCGGCTTCGCCACGCGGGTAATCGCATGCCCCCGCGCCGCCAGATCCGCCGCCACAGCCTCGGAGATCCCGGTTTCCAGTTCCAGCGCAGTGGCCGAGGCGAAATGGCGCGGCGCCTCCGCGGCCTGCTGCGGGTCGAGCCCCAGGTCGAGCGCCTGCATCAGGAAATGCGCGTGGCCTGTCGCCTGATAGGCACCCCCCATCACACCGAAGGGCATGACGGCGCGCCCGCCCTGCAACAGCATCGCCGGAATGATCGTGTGCATCGGCCGCTTGCGCGGACCGATGACGTTCGGATGCCCGATCTGCGTCCGGAAGCCATGCCCCCGGCAATGCAGCATCACGCCGCTCTCCGGCGCCATGATGCAGGAGCCGAAGGCATGGAACAGCGAGTTGATGAAGGAGATGGCGTTGCGATTGCGGTCGACCACGCAGAGATAGACCGTGTCGCGATGGGCCGCGAAGTCCGCCTGGGCATCCCAGTCGGCGCGCGGCATCGCGCGATCCATGCGGATCGACCCGCGCAACGCCTCAACCCGGTCGTCCGCCAGCATCTCGTCGGCCGTGACCGCCGCAGCCGCCGGATCGCAGAGATGGGCATCGCGCACGGCATAGGCCGCCTTGGTCGCCTCGGCCAGCAGGTGGATACGGTCGGCCTCCGACAGCGCGGCCACGTCATAGCCGTCCAGGATGCGCGCGATCAGCAGGGCGATCACGCCCTGGCCGTTGGGCGGGCATTCCGCGACGTCGTAGCCGCGATAACGCGCCTGAATCGGCGTCACCCAGTCAGCGGTCTGATGGGCGAAATCATCGGCCTCGTGCAGCCCGCCCAGCCCGCGCAGCCGGGTCAGGATGTCCTCCATCACCGGCCCCTCGTAGAAGCCCGCACGCCCCTCGCGGGCGATGCGCATGAGCGTCCGCGCCAGCGCGGGTTGCGCATGACGGTCGCCGACAGCCGGCGCCCGCCCGCCCGGCAGCATCGCCCGCGCGGCATGCTCGTCGCCAGCAAGCCGCGCTGCATTGTCGGCCCAATCGAGCGCGACGCGCGGCGCGATCCGATATCCTCGCTCCGCGGCCTCGATGGCCGGCCGGAACAGCCGGTCCATGTCGCGCGTGGCATAGTTGTCGTGCAGCTGGCACCAGGCATCGACGGCGCCCGGCACGGTCACGGCATGGGGACTCTCCGACGGGATGCCCTGAAAACCGCGCTCGGCATACCATTCCGCGGTTGCCTTCGCCGGAGCGCGGCCGGAGCCGTTGAGCGCCACCAGCATGCCCGCCTTGTCGGCATAAAGGGCAAAGCAGTCCCCGCCGATGCCGGTCATCGCCGGTTCGACGACGCAAAGCATCGCCGCAGCGGCCAGCGCCGCATCGACGGCGTTGCCCCCGTCGCGCAGCACGTCGATGGCTGCCAGCGTCGCCAGCGGATGCGAGGTGGCGGCCATGCCATGCTCGGCAATGGCTGCGGAGCGGGTCGGCGCCGAGAAATCGCGCATCGTCATGATCCGGCGGCCACCTTGGCCGGCGCCGGCGACTCCAGGGACTCGGCCGAGAAGCCGGCCGACAGCATGTCTTCCATCACGCCGGGCTCCATCTCGATCTGCAACGCCTCGCCGACCCGGTTGAAGAAGCCGCAGAGGGCGGTGCGGACCGTCAGTTCCACGATCTGCTCCTCGCTGAAATGCTGGCGCAAGGCATCGAACATGGCGTCGCGGATATATTGCGGCCGCTCCGTCACCTGCACCGCGTAGTCGCGCACGAGGCGGTCGACCGCGTCAAGGCCGGGGCAGTCCGGTTCCAGGATGCGATCCACGGTCTCCGGCGGCAGGCCCTGCTCGACCAGCCGGGGATTGTGATGCGCCACGCAATAGGCGCATTCGTTCAGCTTGGAGACAACGACCAGCGCGATTTCCAGATACCGCTTGGACAACAGCGCCTCGGCCTTCAGCTCCAGCAGCATGCCCATCATGTTCTTCAGCACGGGCGGCCGGTTCGCGAAGACGCGGACCTGGTTCATGAAGGGGCCGTATTCCTGCGCGAAGCGGGAATAGATCGGCTTCACGTCGTCCGGAACCTCGTGCAGTTCCACTTCGCGCACGCGCGCCATTCACGCCTCCCCGAATTGGTATTCGCGATGATAGGGGCGCGCCGGCTGGACAAGCAACAACGCGCCGGCCGTCAGCCGTCGCCGGACCGGCGGTAATGCCGCCGCAGATAGGCTTCGGAGAACTTGCCGCCGCGCCGGTCGGCCTCGACCGCATCCCGATCGCGGTCCCTCGGCGGACCGTAGCCGCCAGCACCGGGCGTCTCCACGACGACGCTTTCGCCGGGCTTCACCGTCACCGCCGCCGGCTTGATCTCCAGATCGCGGACATGGCCCTCGGCATCGGCATGGCGGAAGCGCCCCGTCCCGCCCGGCATGCCGCCGAACACGCCCCAAGGCGCATTGCGGAACCGCTCGCCGGCCCCGTTGAACACGCAGGCATGCCCCACCGGCGCGATCGCGCGGCGCAGTCCGAGACCGCCGCGGAACCGGCCTGCGCCGCCGGAATCCTCGACAAGGCCATAGCTGAGGACACGCAGCGGATACTCCGTCTCGATCGCCTCGATGGGCAGGTTCGAGGTGTTGGTGATATGCACCTGCACCCCGTCCTTGCCGTCGCGGTCGTCGCGCCCGCCGAAGCCGCCGCCCAGGGTCTCCAGATACAGATAGCCGCGGCCGGTCTCAGGGTCGCGTCCGGAAAAGACCGCCGTCGTGTTGGCGCCGTTCGCCGCGCCGACCGCCGCCTCGGGCAGCGCATCGGCGAGCGCGCCGATCACCATGTCGATGATACGCTGCCCGGTATTGGCCCGCGCCGCGACGGGTGCCGGCTCCACGGCATTCAACAGGGTTCCGACGGGCGCCGTGATGCGCGGCGCATCTAGCATGCCCTGGTTGTTCGGGATGTCCGGATCGAGCAGCGCCTTCAGCGCATAGGAAACGGATGCCTGACAGGCATTG
The DNA here is from genome assembly GCA_050250795.1 of Alphaproteobacteria bacterium. Classification (GTDB taxonomy): domain Bacteria; phylum Pseudomonadota; class Alphaproteobacteria; order UBA8366; family UBA8366; genus JBFWNZ01. The sequence goes on from JBFWNZ010000029.1 coordinate 14,108, forward strand.
AAGGTGACGTTGATGTTGCCGGCCACCTGGGACGCCGTGCCGGTGAAGTCGAAATGGATATCCTCGCCCGCCACCGTCACCGCCAGCCGGATCGGGATGTCCGTGCTGCCCAGGCCATCGTCGTCCATCACGTCGTCGAAGCGGTAGAGGCCGTCCGGAATGCGGCGGATGGCATCGCGGATGCGGCGGCCCGTGCGCTCCACGATCTCGTCGAAGGCTTGCGGCAACAGGTCGGGCCCGTGCCGCTCCGCGATCTCGCCCAGACGCCGCGCGCCCAGGCGGCACGCGGCGATCTGGGCGTAATAGTCGCCGCGCCGCTCTTCCGGCAGCCGGACATTCAGCAGCAGCAGGTCCAGGATGTCCTGTTGCAACTCGCCGCGCCGGAACAGGCGGATCACGGGAATGCGCAACCCCTCCTGATAGATTTCGGACATGCCGCCCGCCATCGAGCCGGGGGCCATTCCCCCGACATCGGCATGGTGCGCGATGTTGACGACGAAGGCCTGCAAGCGGCCGCCGGCGAACACCGGCATGGCGAGGTTGATGTCCGGCAGATGCGTGCCGCCCGCCACATGCGGGTCATTGGCGACGAAGATGTCGCCCTCCGCAATGCCCTCGCCGTATTTCGCCAGCAGTGCCTGCATCAGCCCGGTCATCGAGGCGAGGTGGATCGGCAGCGACTGATCCGCCTGCACGATGAGCCGCCCGCGCGCGTCGCAGATCGCGGTCGAGTGGTCGCGCCGTTCCTTGATGTTGGTCGAATACGCGCTGCGCATGAGGGCGATGAAGGATTCGTCCGTCGCCGAGCGCAGCGCGTTGTAGACGATCTCCAATGTCACCGGATCGAGACGGTTACCGGTCATGGGCCCACCTCCAGCAGCAGATGCAGCGTCGGCGTCACGCGCAGACCGTCGCCCGGATACAGGATGGTCGTGGAGTCGAGTTGTTCGATCACCGCCGGTCCTTCGATGACATGACCGGGCGCAAGGGTCGCACGGGCATAGACGGGCGTATCGACCGGTTCGGTACCGCCATACCAAACCGGCCGCCGGCCCGAGGGCGTCGCGGCGGATCCGGCCGGATCGCGCGGGACCGGTTCCGGATGACGCAAGCGCCCCAGGGCGGTGAGGCGGATCGTCACCACCTCGACCGCATCCTGCGGATTGTGGAAGCCGTAGCTCTGCTCATGCGCCGCGAAAAACAGATCGCGCAGCGCGGCGGCATCCGGAAACTGCGGCGGCACACCGCCCCGGGCGGTCGCCACGGGCACGGATATCTCGAAATTCTGTCCGACATAGCGCATGTCGAAGGCAAGCCGCCCATCGCGGGCGGGGACCGCAACACCCTCGGCAGCGAACCAGTCCTCGGCCTGCGTCCACAGCATCGCGGACCGTGCCGCCAGCTCGCCGAGCGCCTCGGACGCCAGCGGCAGCCGACCGCCGGCCACGAACTCCTCCTTGAGGTCGGACACGACCAGCCCTTCGGCGCAGAGGATCCCCGGCGCGACGGGCACGATGACGGTGCGGATATCGAGCGCACGGGCGACAGCCCGCGCATGCAACGGCCCGGCCCCACCGAACGCCATCAGGGCAAACAGGCGCGGATCGTGACCGCGTTCGACCGAGACGGTCCGGATCGCACGCACCATATTGGCGGCGGCGATATCCAGGATGCCCTGTGCCGCGGCATGCAGGGAAAAGCCGATCCGGTCCGCAACCGGACGGATCGCCCGTTCGGCCGCAGCAAGGTCCAACGGCATGCCGCCGCCGAGCAGTCCCTGCGGCGACAACCGGCCGAGAACCAGATTGGCGTCGGTCACGGTGGCCTCGGTTCCGCCGCGGCCGTAGCAGGCCGGGCCGGGCTGTGCGCCGGCGCTGAGCGGCCCCACCTTCATCAGCCCGTCGCGCTCGAACCAGGCGATGGACCCCCCGCCCGCACCCACCGTATTGACGTCGACCATCGGCAGCCGAACCGGGAACCCGGCCACCTCCTGCTCATGCCCGACGCCGGGGTCGAGGTCGCGAATGAGGCAGACATCCGCGCTGGTGCCGCCCATGTCGAGGGTGATGACATCGCGGTGTCCCGTCTGACGCGCGACGGCAACCGCCCCCATCGCGCCGGCCGCGGGCCCCGAAAGCGCCGTGCGGATGGGAAAGTCGCGCGCGCGCTCCACCGACATCAGCCCGCCCGCCGACTGGTTGATCCCGACCGAAGCCTGCGGCATGCGCCGGCGCAGCCCGTCGCCCAGCCGCGTCATGTAGCGGGCGACCACAGGCTGAAGATAGGCGTTCAACGCCGCGGTGGAAAAACGCTCATACTCGCGGAATTCCGGCCGTACCGCCGAGGACAGGGTGACGAACAAATCCGGCATCGCAGCCTTGAGAGCCTCGCCGAGGCGCTGCTCATGCGCGGGGTCGAGAAACGAGAACAGCAGCCCGACGGCACAGGCTTCCGCGCCACTGTCCCGGACCGCCGCGACCGCGGCATCGACCGCCGCATCCGTCAGCGGCGTAAGAACGCGTCCCTTTGCATCCAGGCGCTCCACGACCTCGAAACGCCGTTCGCGCGGCACGACCGGCGGCGGAAAATCCGCCTTCAGGTCGTACATGCGCGGCCGCGTCTGCCGCCCGATCTCAAGCAAGTCGCGGAAGCCGGCCGTGGTCACGAAGGCGACCCGACCGCCCCGCCCCTGGATCAGCGCATTGGTCGCGACCGTCGTGCCATGCGCCAGCCGCCGGATCGCAGCGGCCGGTATCCCTTCCTGCGCACACAAGGCATCGAGTCCGGCCAGAATCGCGGCGGCCGGATCGGCCGGTGTCGAGGGCGTCTTGAACAGCCGCTGTGTCCCCGTCGCATCGTCGAAGGCAAAGAAGTCGGTGAAGGTGCCGCCGACATCGACGCCGATGAACCAGCCCATCCGTTCCATCCCCCTGCGGATCGGCGGTCATGCTAGCGGGCGGCGGCGCCCCGCGCCACGGATCAGGCGCCGGGTTCGGATGGAACCGGCGCCGGAAGGGCCACGGGCGACCCGGGCGGACGCCGCGAGGACAGCGCCATGAGGCCCAGCACAAGCGCGACCAGGGCCAATGCCGCATATATCGCCGCATTTCCACGCTTTCCGCCGCCCGCCGTGGCCACGCGTTCCGCCATATCCCGACCGATCGCCGCACCGGCCTGAAGAATAGCGTCGAGGATGGCCCCCGAACGCTCCAGCCACAGTTCGGATCCGGCGGGATAGGATCCATCCCCAAGCGCCGCAGCCGCCATCGCCCGGCGGAGCGGCTCGAACACGCCCGTCAGCTGTTCATCCAGTCGCCCTACGGCCGCGTGCGTGCCGTCCGAGAAGGCGCCGCCGATCCCGGCCGCCGCCAGTTCCTGCCACGCAAACGCGGCACCGCCGATGGCCACCGCCAAGGCATCGCGCGAGGATGACGGCAACGGCCGTCCCGATATCGCGGCGCCGGCCAGCACCGCGCGTTCGAAGGCAAACCGCTCCGCCAGGAACGATGCTGCGAAGCGGGCACGCTGCGCCGGATCGCCCGTCTCCGCACCGGCGGCGATGGCGCCGGCCATCCGGATCAGCTGCCCGACGCGCTCGGTCGCGGCGGCCATCCAGCGATCCGCCAATGCCGTCGCAGCCGGGTCGCGTGTCGCACCGATGGCGGCGTCGACCTCCGCCCGCATGGCATCGAGATCGGCCGTCGCATGATCGAGGGGGCCGAAATCCACGGCGGACCCGACCGCCGCCCGTACTGCGGACGGAAACGCACCCGCGGTCCGCGCCCCGGCAATCAGCGGCCGTATCGGACCCGTCTGTTCCGGCGCCTGCATCAGGGCGAGATAGACAAGATCGCGCTCGCGCGCCGCGGCCGCTGCCGCCGCATAGACCCCTTCCGCCCGCACCGTGGCGTTCTGTGCTGCGGCCAGCCTGGTCGCGCTTCGGCCCTCGCGCAACGCCAGCAGACCGAAGGCGACCACGGCACCCAGGGTCAGCAGAACGATCAGCGCGCCAAGACGCGCCGTCATCGCCATCCGATCCCGCCGGAGACACCGGTCATCGGCCGTTTCCTCCCCGGTCCGCCATCTGCTGCGGCGGCTCCGGACCGTCGTGTTTCGCATCCTCCGGGCCGCTGGACCGCCGGATGCTGGACTCGTACGGATAAGAATTGCGTAAATGTCCGGACAATACAAACAGGGAGGGACAGATGGCGGGCAGAACCCCTGGACGGATCGAGTTCGACGTGGTGGTGGTGGGCGGCGGGGGCAGCGGCCTTGCCGCCGCCATCGAGGCCGCCAGCCTCGGCCGGCGGGTCGTCCTGCTGGAGAAAGGCGAGCACCTGGGCGGCACGACGGGCCGCTCGGTCGGCTCGATTTCCGCCACCAGCACGCCGCACCAGCGGCGCAAGGGAATCCTGGACTGTCCGGAGGATCATCTCGCCGACCTCTACCGCTTCAACGCCAAGCTTGGCGTGCCGGACCGCGAGGATTTCAGCCGCCTGCTGGTCGAGAACGTGCCCGAGACCATGCGCTGGCTGATGGAGATGGGCGTCGCCTTCTTCGGCCCGATGAACGAACTGCCGCACCGAAAGCCGCGCATGCACAACGTCCTGCCGAACTCGCGCGCCTATATCTTCCATCTCGGCCGGCGGGCGCGGCGGCTTGGGGTCGATATCCGCGTGTCGGCCACCGCGCGCGAAATCCTGATGCAGGACGGGCGCGCGGTCGGCGTGCTGTGCGACACGCCCGGCGGAACCGTCGAATTCCGCGCCCAAGGCGGAATCGTCCTGGCCTCGGGCGATTACAGCGCCAGCGCCGAGATGAAGGCCGAACAGATATCCGCGGCCGTCGCCGCGTTCCCGGCGGTGAACCCGACCAATACCGGCGACGGCCACCGCATGGCGATGGCAGTGGGCGCGCGCATCGTGAACGGCCATCTCTATCATGCGGGTATCCGCTTCCCGGCGCCGCCGCCAAGCTGGATCACCGCGCTGCCGCCGCACCGCCCCTTCACCTGGGCGATGAACGCCGCGCTCGAATATCTGCCCGGCCGGCTGCTGAGGCCGATCCTGATGCGCTTCCTCACCACCGTGCTGGTGCCCTCGCCCAACATGTTCCGCGCCGGCGCCTTGGCCGTGAACAAACGCGGCGAACGCTTCGCCGACGAACGCAGCCCCTTCGACGAGGCGCTGGCCGGCCAGCCGGACCAGTCGGCCTACATCCTGCTGGACGTAAGCCATGTCGCCCGCTTCACCGGCTGGCCGAACTATGTCTCCACCGTTCCCGGCTTCGCCTATGCCTCGGTCGAGGACTACCGGCGCAACCGCAAGGACATCTGCTTCGAAGCCGACAGCCTGCG
>JBFWNZ010000030.1:0-19136 GCA_050250795.1 Alphaproteobacteria bacterium
TTGACCCAGCCGACAGTGTAGAGCCCCGGCTCCACGCGCCCATCCTTGGTCACGATGGTTCCGGCACGCGTATCGAAGGGAACCCCTTCAAGCGGCATGCCCTGATAACCGATCGCCGCAATGACCAGCCCACAGGGGATATCGAAACGCTCGCCCGAATCCACAACCCGTCCCGCTTCGATCCGGGTGCGTTCGAAACGCACCCCCTCGACCGTCGCGCCGCCCAGCACCTCGACCGGCTTGGCATTGAAGACGAAATGGACCCGCTTCGGACGCCCGGCCGGGTCCATGGTCGTGAACTCTCGCAGCGTGGCGAGGTTCTTCTCCTTGAGCCGACGGTCGCGGTCGTCCATCTCGCCGGTCACTTCGTCGGGCAGCTGCGCCGCATCCACCACCGGAGCGGCGGCGTCCAACTGTCCCATCTCGCGCAGTTCGACATTGGTGAACTTCGCTTCCACGGGCCCGCGGCGACCGACCATGTAGATGTCGCGGATGGGTGCCGCCTCGATGGCGTCGGCGGCGTAGTCGACCAGATCGGTCGTGGCCATCTCGGCACGCGTCTTGGCCAGCACGCGCGCGCAGTCCACGGCCACATTGCCGTTGCCGATGACGACCACCGAGCCGGTGTCCAGATTCGGCGCCAGATCGCGGAAATCGGGATGGCCGTTATACCAGCCGACAAAGGCTGCCGCCCCGACCACGCCGGCCTTGTCCTCGCCGGGAACGCCCAGCTTGCGGTCGGTCGGCGACCCGATGGCCAGCACCACCGCGTCGTACATGCCGCGCAGTTCCTCAAGCGTCACATCCCGGCCGAGTTCGACATTGCCGTAGAAGCGCACGCTGGGATGCAGGGCCGACCGTTCATAGGCACGGGCCACATTCTTCGTTTTCTGGTGATCGGGCGCCACGCCGCCGCGGATCAGTCCGAACGGCGTCGGCAGACGGTCGATCACGTCGATGCGATAGTCGCGCCCAGATTTGATCAGCGCATCCACTGTGTAGAACCCGCTGGGCCCGGATCCTACGACGGCTACGGTCACCGGCATCTGGCGTCCGCTCCCTTATGTTTTCCCGCTCGCAAATTTTGCCGCGCACGGTAGCCAAAGGAGACGCCAACGCCAAGACAATGATTGCCGTGGCCGGCCGATTTGTCCGGACCGTGTGCGACAGCTAGTGCAGGCGCAGTTCGCGCCCCACATAACGCAGTTCAGCCACGGAGATCAGTTCGCGATTGGCGACGCGGACCGAGCGGATCGGCGCCTGTATGTTCCGCTTCCAGAACGCCACGAACCGCATCAGCCGCGGATAGTCCGGGGCGACATCGAGGAACTGCCAGGTGAAGGTCTGCAACAGGTCTGGAAAGTCGGGGAGTTCGTAGAGCACCTCGGCCGTCGTCAGCCGATGGTTCCGAAGCTGCAAGTCCAGGTCGTGCATCGCGCGCTCCGTCGTCGAGACCAATTAATATGACAACGATGCGGAGCATCCTGCGGATGCGCAACAAAATATTTAATTATATCAGCCTTTTAGCAGCCGATTCAGGCGAGTGCTGACAACCGGTCAGTCGGCGATCCGGCGCTGCCCTTCCAGGCGCCCCAGAACCACGAGCGCCCGTCCGTTTGCCTCGACGCCGTCAAGATCGCCCCGCCCCATATCCCGGGCATGGCGGGACTGGAACTCCGCCAGCAGATTGCGCTCCGCGTCCTCTCCCTGCGGCACGCCAGAGAGGTCCTGGGGCGTGTCGATACCGCGCATGAGAATCTGGCGGTCGCGCGCCGAGATCGCGCCGCCGTCATGCAGGACGGCCGTCATCTGATGCGCCTGAGCGGCGGTGATGCGACGCGGGTTGAAGTTCGCCGCCGCAAAGCGAAAGACGGCCTCGGAACTGATCGCGACCGTGTCCTGGCGGTCCGACCACGGATTGCTCTCCGACTCGGCTGCCTGGGGCTGCGCACGGGTGGGCGCAACCGGCGAAGCCTTCGCGGGGCCGCGCAGATCGGCCGGTTCGGTATCGACGAACCGCTGCAACACACTGGCTAGCCTGTCGAGCTTCAACACGTCGGCACGCATCCCTGGCGATAGACACGATGGGTGTCTCCGCAGATTCCGTGCCAATCCGGGACCGATTGGATTCAATGAAGGAATCGAACCGGTGTCGTTGAAATCTATCGTCAGAGTCGAAAATCCTGCCGCCGACGCGGCAAGAATCGCCGCCCCGGCATGAGCCGATGCGTTATCCTTGCGCCATGAACATCGGCAAGGATCGGCCATGGCAGCGGATGCACAGGACGACACGCGCGGCGGACCGGCGGACGGAACCGGCTTCCTTGTCTGGCGCGTCGCCAATCTCTGGCAGAAGCAGCAGCGCCGCGCCCTGGACGCCGCGGGCCTGACGCCCGTGCAGTATCTGCTGCTCGCCGGGCTCACGGACCTGACCGAACGGGCCGCCGGACCGATTACCCAAGCCGCGCTCGCACAGCACTGCCGAACCGATCCGATGATGACGTCGCAGGTTCTGCGGGCCCTGGCCGATGGCGGCTTGATCCGACGGCGCGCACATCGTGGCGACGGCCGCGCAATGGCGCTGGTTCCGACCGCATCCGGACGCGCGAAAGCACGTTCCGCGAGAGACGCCGTGCGGGCCGCCGATGCGGATTTCTTTGCCCGCCTTGGCGAGGAGGAGACCCTGTTCGCCGACGTGCTGCGCCTGCTGGCCGGAGAGCGGCCGCGCCGCCGCGTGAAAGCCGGGCGGCGGTCGTAGCGCCGGCCACCGCTACATCGTGGCCAGACGGGCCCGCGCGCCGCGTTCGATGCCGGCTGCGATCAGCCGGTCGATCTCAAGGCGGTGGCGCATCAGTTCCAGAATCCGAAGCTCCTCCTGGCTGGCATGCCGGTCGGCCGCCGCAACCTCCACCGCCAGCGCGTAAGCCGTCTCGTGCAGGCGATCGGGCATGCTGTCGCGGATGATCGCCAGAAGCCGGTCGAGCCCATCCTCGTCCGCTAGCACATCGGCGCAGCGTGCCGCCACCGCCGGCAGCTTCTCTTCGTCGAAATCCTCGAAGATCGGAAGCCGGTGCACCAGGAAGCCGATGGTCGCCAGTTCGGGATCGGTCATGCTGCGATCGGCCGCGGCCACCATGACCATGGCGTAGATGAGCGCTTCATGGGTGCTGACCATCGTCTTATTCTCCTTCGGTTTCCGCATCCGCACGCGGCGGCGACTTTAGTGCGCCTCCCGTCCCCACGGTCAAGCGTTCTGCGTGAGGTAGCGGGTCGGACGCAAAAAATTCCCGCATCGCCGCGACGGCCTCGGCCAAGCCCACCCGCTGGGCGACCACGCCATCGGGAAAGGCACCCAGCAGCCGCGACGGCAGCATCGGGTCGAGCATCACGAACACCCCGCGGTCGCCCGCGCGCCGCACCAGCCGACCATAGGCCTGTTTCAGGCGCAGGCGGGTCAGCGAGTCGTCGAATCCGCGCGCACCGAACGCGGCGCGGCGCGCGCGGTGCAGGATCGTCGGGCGCGGCCAGGGCACGCGGTCGAACACGATCAGGCGCAGGCTCTCGCCCGGCACGTCGACCCCGTCGCGCACCGCGTCGGTCCCCAGCAGGCAGGCGTCGCGCTCAGCCCGAAAGATATCGATCAAGGTGGCAAGATTGAGTGCATCGACATGTTGCGCGTAGAGCGGAAGGCCGGCGCGGTCGAGATCGCGGGCGATACGCCCATGCACGGCACGCAGCCGCGTGATCGCCGTGAACAGGCCGAGGGCGCCGCCGCCGGAGGCCTGAAACAAGGCGCGATACGCGGATGCCACCTGCCCCAGATCGTCCTTGCGCACATCGTTGACGATGAAGACGCGGGTCTGTTCCGCATAGTCGAAGGGTGACGGCACGGCCGCCCGGATCGCCGGCGCCGGCAGATGTTGCGCCCCGGTTCGCGTCTCGGCCAGCCGCCAGTCCGCCTCGACCTCGCCCGATCCGTCGCGAAGGGTGGCGGAGGTTATAGCCATGCCGTGGGCGGCCGAGGCGAAGACCTCGGCGAAAGGCCGCGTCGGATCGATCCAGTGGCGATGCATGCCGATGTCAACGTCGCGGCCCTCGATTCGATCCACAGCGAACCAGTCCACAAACGCGGGCGGGGTCGGCGCAGGCAGTTCCGCGAGCATGTCGCGCCAGCTTCGCAAGGTCTCCTCACCGCGATACTGGAGCGCGCGCGCCGTGGATTCGATGCGGATGCGCGTCGGCGTGTCCATATCCGCCGCTTCCTCCTCCAGCCGCGCCGACAGCCGTTCCCGGAACTGCCGGATCGGCCGCTCCAGCCGGCCCAGGGCCGCTTCCAGAGCCGCCGCCGCATCGATCAGCCCCGGCACCGGATCGGCGATATCCGATTCCAGTGCATACGGGCTGCCGGAATCGGAGCTGCGGGCATAGACCTGGGTCCGCACCCTGGCGAGGAAGGTCTCCGCCGCACCGCGCGGCCGGTCCTCGGCGCAGCGCTGATGCCAGCCCTCGTCGGGCAGTACGGCGGACGCATCGAGGATTGCCTCCAACGCGTCGATCAGCGCCGGATCGCCGTTCAGCAGGTCCTCAACGCGCCGTTTCAGCCCGCGCGCCCGGCTGCGGCCGCGCCCCTCGTTGCCGCGCAGCCAGCGCCGCAGCTCCGACGCCTCGCGACCCGACAGATGCGCCGAAAAGGCGCTGTCCGCCGCGTCGAAGACATGATGCCCCTCGTCGAACACGAACCGCGTCGGGCCGCCGGATTCGCTACCCTCGAACAGGCCGCGCGCCGCCTGGATCATCACCAGCGCGTGATTGGCGACCACAAGCTCGGCCCGGCGCGCCCGACGGATGCCCCGCTCGATATAGCAGCGCGAATAATGCGCGCAGGCCGCGAAGATGCACTCGCCCCGGCGGTCGGCGAGGCCGACGGTCGCGGCGGGGCCGAGCAGATCGACCAGCCAGGACGGAAAATCGCCGCCGGTCATGTCGCCGTCGCGGCTGCGCGCCGCCCAGCGCGCCATCAGGCCGAGCGGCACCGCATCGCTGCGCCGCACCGCGACGGCGCGCACCGCCTCTTCCATATTCAGCAGGCAGAAATAGTTCTCGCGGCCCTTGCGCAGGACCACCCGCGTCGCCTTGACCGCCGGATCGGGATAGAGCCGGTCCAGTTCGCGGTCGATCTGATGCTGCAGGGCGCGGGTATAGGTGGACAGCCAGACCGGCGCCTCGTTCTTCTCGGCCCAGAGGCTGGCCGGCGCGATATAGCCGAGAGTCTTGCCGACGCCGGTCCCGGCTTCGGCCAGCACCACATGCGGAATACCCGCGGCATCGCGCGGCGCGAAGGCGGCCGTCATGGCAGAGGCGTAGTCCGCCTGGCTGGGCCGCGGCTCGGCCGTCGCGCCAAGCAGTTCCGCCAGACGGGCACGCGCCTCGTCGGGACGCACGGGGGCGCTGCCTGCCGGCGGCGGCGGTGCATGCTCGGACCATTCCGGCAGCTGGCGCCACACATCCAGGCCGCTGCCCGGCGCCGTCATACGGCCCGCGGGGTCCTCGCCGAGCGCCGCCAGGACCGCCGGCGCCCAGGGCCAGCCGCCCTGCCCCATCGCCCAGGCCACCGGCCGCGCGCCGCGCGCCGCCCGGTCCGTTCCCAGCGCCCGCAGCAGCGCCACCGCCGCACCGGGCAGGGTCTCTGCCGCCGCCGCAAGATCGTCCGGCAGCGGCAGGCCCAGCGCCTCGGCCAGCCCGTGCGGCGTCGGCACGCAGAACCGCGCCGGATGGACAAAGGCAAAGAGCTCCAGCAGATCGAGCGCCCGGAACGGCGCGATGTCGAGCCGCCGGGCCAGGGCGGGCGCGTGACAGACGAAGGGCACGGCGCCCGCACGGATACGCGCCGCGACCGCGGCCGGGCCGGCATCGTCGATCTCGCCATCCGGCGACAGCCACACGGCGGCGGAGACACCCACCGCGAGGGCCGGCGCCTCGGGCAGGAAGATGCGGGGAGAACCGTCCATCGGCCGCATCATAGCCACGCCCGGCGGCAGTTGCGAACCGGCCGTCGCGGTTGACGCACAGGGGCGCCGCGCCTAGTGTCCGGCCGCATCGGAAAGGCCGGAAAGGCAAGGCGATGAGCGGCATTCGAGAGTTGGCGGAGACGGCGAAGGCATGGCCTTTCGAAGAGGCCCGTCGGCTGCTGAAGCGCTATGGCGGCAAGGCACCCGAGAAAGGCTATGTGCTGTTCGAGACCGGCTACGGTCCCTCCGGCCTGCCGCATATCGGTACCTTCGGCGAGGTGATGCGCACCACCATGGTGCGTCAGGCCTTCACCCGCCTGTCGGACATCCCGACCCGATTGATCGCGTTCTCCGACGACATGGACGGGCTGCGCAAGGTGCCCGACAACGTGCCGAACAAGGATCTGCTGGCGCAGCATCTGCACAAGCCGCTGACCCAGGTGCCCGACCCGTTCGGGACCCATCCCAGCTTCGGCGCGCACAACAACGCGCGGCTCTGCGCCTTCCTGGACGCGTTCGGCTTCGAGTACGAATTCGTCAGCGCCACCGACTGCTACACCGCCGGCCGCTTCGATGCGGCGCTGCTGCGCGTGCTGGAATGCTACGACGCGGTGATGGAGATCATGCTGCCGACCCTGCGCGAGGAGCGCCGGCGCAGCTACAGCCCGTTCCTGCCGATCTGTCCCGAGACGGGCCATGTGCTGCAGGTGCCGCTGGTCGCGACCGACCCCAAGGCCGGCACCATCGTCTATGAGCGCGCGGACGGGGTGCGGGTGGAGACGCCGGTCACGGGCGGGCGCTGCAAACTGCAATGGAAGCCCGACTGGGCGATGCGCTGGTACGCGCTGGGCGTCGATTACGAGATGTCGGGCAAGGACCTGATCGATTCGGTGACGCAGTCCAGCCGCATCTGCCGCGCGCTGGGCGGCCGGATGCCCGAGACCTTCACCTATGAGCTGTTCCTGGACGAGCGCGGCGAGAAGATCTCCAAGTCCAAGGGCAACGGCCTGACCATCGAGGACTGGCTGACCTATGCGCCCAAGGAAAGCCTGGCGCTGTTCATGTTCCAGAAGCCGAAGGCGGCGAAGCGGCTGTATTTCGACGTGATCCCCAAGGCGGTCGACGAATACATGGCCTTTGTCGCCGCCTTCCCCGGCGAGACCGCCGAACGGCAGGTGGAGAACCCGGTCTGGCATATCCATGACGGCAATCCGCCGGCCGAGACCGCGCCGATCCCCTTCGCGATGCTGCTGAACCTGGCCAGCGTCTGCAACGCCGAGGACAAGGCTGTGCTGTGGGGCTTCATCGCCCGCTACGTTCCCGGAGCGACGCCCGAGACCCAGCCGCTGCTGGACGCGCTGGCCCAGCATGCCGTGCGCTACTACCGCGATTTCGTGAAGCCGGCGAAAGGCTATCGGGCGCCGGACGACCGCGAGCGCGCGGCGCTGGGCGACCTGACCGCGATGCTGCGCGCGCTGCCGGCCGGCACCTCGGCCGAGGACATCCAGAACGAGGTCTACGAGGTCGGCAAACGGCACGGCTTCGAGAATCTGCGCGACTGGTTCCGGAGCCTGTACGAGGTGCTTCTGGGACAGGAGCAGGGGCCGCGGATGGGCTCTTTCATCGCGCTCTACGGCGTGGCCGAGACCGTGACCCTGATCGAGCGAGCGCTGGCGGGCGAGGATCTGGCCGCCTGAACGGCCGCCAGCCCGCTGGCCCTGCATTCCAGCAGATCGCGCGCCAGCACCGCCAGTTGGGGCGACCGCAGCGGATCGCGGCTGCGCCGCCGATGCGCCGCCAGGGCCCGCACCGCCCGGCAGGCCATCCGGTCGATCATTCCAACCGCGACCGAGGCCCATTCGGCCGCGGACATTTCCGGCACCGCCGGCAGCGGACCGTCATGGGATCGCTCCAGGGCATCCAGCGCTTCGCGGCGGCGGCGGGCGGCGCGTGACGCCACTCCTACTGCGTCGCCCAGACGATGCGGTGCATCCATTCCATATCCTCGATATCCATCCCGATCTCGGGATGCGCCGGATTGAAGGATTTCAACTCCACGCGATGCGCAGTCTGGCGGACCAGCAGTTTCACCAGCACCTCGCCGGCCTTCGATTTGACCACCACCCGATCGCCGCGCCGCACACCCGCCTGCGGCGACACGATGACCAGATCGCCGTCGCGATAGACCGGTTCCATGCTGTCGCCGCTGATCTCCAGCGCATAGGCATGGCTGTCGCCCACATTCGGAAAATCGACCTCGTCCCATCCCGAACCGGTCGGATATCCGGCATCGTCGAAGAACCCCTCGCGACCGGCCTGCCCATGCCCGATGACGGGAATCCGCTGCATCACCCCGCCGCCCGGCCCTTCGCTGAGCAGGGTGACGAAATGACCCATCGTCGAGTTGGTCGCACCGAGGATTTTCGAGACGCTCTCGGTTGTCGGCCAGCGCGGCTTGCCGTCGCGGGCGATCCGCTTGCTTTTGTTGAAGGTGGTGGGATCGAGGCCCGCCTTGCGCGCCAGACCCGAGGGCGACATGCCGTGTTCCCGGGCCAGCCGGTCGATAGCGCGCCAGATATCCTGATGTCGAAGCATCGTACCCTCTCTAACTTCTCAGCGCCTCAAAATAGGATGCTCAGCCTAATATAGGTTGACATAGGAAAAGAGCAACCCAATATCCCTTTCAGCATGGCTCGTACCATGCCTTCTCCGTCAACTATTCCCCGGACCAGACATGGCCAGACAACGCTTCGTTCCCCGGCGTCTCGGCGACGCCGGCGGAATCCCTTTCGACTGCGCCGAGGACGCATGGCGTTGGGCGCATGCCGGGCGCACCGCCCAAATCGAAGGCGCCCGCTTCACCGCCGGACTCGCCGACACACCCCGGCCTTGCGAACCTGGGGATGTGCTGGGCGTTGCGCAACGGCTGCATCGCAGCGGCCGCATCGAAATCGAGCACCTATCCGAACTCGTGCGCTGCGGCCGCGACGATGCGGCACGACCGCCCAGCCCCGAACAACAACGGCGGCGCAAACGCCTATGGTCGGAGGCCATGGACCGGCTGACCGGTCCCCTGGTCGCGAAAGGCATTGTCATCCGAAATAATGAGAACAAAACATGAATATTGCCGATTCTATCGCAGGCCGCGAGGTCCTCGTCATGTTTTGCGACCGGACGGAACTGCCCTGGCTGCGGATGCTGCGGCCCGGCTTCCGGCATTGCTTCCTGGCTCTTCGGGATACCGGGCGATGGATCATTTACGAGCCTTACTCGAACCGCACGGTCATCTCGGTCGCAGAGCCCGCTTCGGGCTTCGACCTGCCGGCATTCTTCTCCGGCCTGGGCTGCACCGTCGTGCAAACGCGCCTCGCCCCGACGCCGTCCCGTCCGGCGCCCTGGGCACCCTATACCTGCGTCGAAGCAGTCAAACGCGTCATGGGCATCCGCAGCCGCTGGATCGTGACCCCATGGCAGCTTTTTCAGCATCTCACAAAAAATATGAATAATAACCTTGAAACGGATTAAAGGCTTAATTACATAAAATCCATACACGCCACAGCCATGCCCGGACCCCGCCACAGACTGCCTGCGGCGGGGTCTTTCGTTTGCAACATCCAAGGAGTTCCGCGATGGGAGGAATCTTCGGTCCACCGCCCCCGCCCGCCCTGCCGGCCCTGCCGGCGCCCCCCGTCGACAACAGCGCCGCCGAAGAAAAGGCGCGGCGCCTGGAGACCCTGGAACGCCAGCGGCGCGGCCGGTCCGGCACCGTCGCCACATCGGCGCGCGGCGTGCTGCAGCCCCAGGGATCGCTGCCTGCCCGCAAACAGCGCTTGGGAGAGTGACCGTGGCGGAGCAGGAAATGGAAATGCGAAAGGATTCCGGCAGGCGGCGCCAGGCCAAGACGACGCCCGCGGGCGTCCTCGCCCGCTACGACCGCGCGAAGGCACGGCGTGCCCCCTGGGAGACGCAATGGCGCGACGCCTACGAGTATGCGCTGCCGATCCGCGATTCCGGCCTGAGCGCCGGGACCGGGGCCCCGCGCGCCGACCGGGTCTTCGACGCCACCGCAGCCGATGCCGTCGAACAGCTGGCCGCCAGCCTGATGGGCCAGCTGACTCCGCCCTGGTCGGCGTGGTTCGGGCTGTCCGGCGGGGACGCGCTGGAACCGGCCGAACGGTCGGCTGCCGCGGAGCCGTTGGACCGCGCCGCCCGCGCGCTCCAGGCCCATTTCGACATGTCCAACTTCGCGGTCGAGATGCACCAGTGCTATCTGGACCTCGTCACCGCGGGAACCGCCTGCCTGTCCTTCGAGGAGGCGCCCTTCGGCGAGACCAGCGCCTTCCGTTTCACCGCCGTCCCGTTGGCGGAGGTCGCCTTCGAGGAAGGACCGGATGGACGCCTGGACACGGTGTACCGCCGCAAGGAATACACCGAATCGCAGCTTCGCAGCCGCTTTCCGGGCCTGCGCCTGCCCGCCGGCACACGCCGGAGCGGCGACACCGCCGACGAGCCGCGCCATGCGGTGGTCGAGGCGGTCATGCCGGCGACCGGCGGCGGTTTCGACTATATGGCCGTCCTGGCACCCGGTCCGGACGGGGTGGATGCGCCGCGGCAGCTGACCGACGGACGGTTCTCGCGCTCGCCCTTCATCGCCTTCCGCTGGCTCAAGGCGCCGGGCGAGATTTATGGCCGATCGCCAGTGATGAAGGCGCTGCCCGACATCAAGACCGCCAACAAGGTGGTCGAGCTGGTGTTGAAGAATGCTTCCATCGCGGTGACGGGCATCTGGCAGGCCGACGATGACGGCGTGCTGAACCCGGCGGCGATCCGGCTGGTGCCGGGGACGATCATCCCCAAGGCCGTCGGCTCGCGCGGGCTTACGCCGCTGGAAGCACCGGGGCGCTTCGACGTCTCGCAACTCGTGCTGGAGGATTTGCGCGCCCGCATCCGGCACGCCCTGCTGGCCGACCGGCTGGCCCAGGTGGACGGTCCGCGCATGACCGCGACGGAGGTGCTGGAACGCTCGGCCGAGATGGCCCGCATCCTGGGCGCGACCTATGGACGGCTGCAGGCCGAGTTGCTGAACCCGCTGGTCGAGCGCGGCATGGCGATCCTGCGCCGCCGCGGCGAGGTGCCGGACATCGTCGTCGATGGCCGGGTCGTCGCCTTGCAGTACCGCTCGCCCCTGGCCCGCAGCCAGCGGCACCAGGAGGTGCAGGGCGCAACGATGTGGTTCGAGATGGTGCGTGCCCTCGGGCCGCAGGCGCTGGCCGTCGTCGATGCCGAACGTGCCGCCCGCTGGCTGGCGCGCGCCCTCAACCTGCCGGAGGATCTGATTCGCGAAGAGGGCGAGAGTCCGGCCATGCCCCTCGCGATGGAGGCCGGCCATGTCTGAGCGAAACGGCTGGGACTGGTTCGAGGCTGCTGGAAGCGCAACGGGACGGCCGGCTCCGGCCGACATCGAGATCGCCTTCGCCCGATGCTTCGGCGGCCCGGACGGCACGCAGGCGCTGCGCCATCTGCGCGACCTGACCTTCGGCCGGGTGCTCGGCCCGGATGCAACCGAGGCACAGCTCCGCCATCTCGAGGCACAGCGCGCGCTGGTCGCCTACATCGCCGCCCAGATCGGCCGCGGACGAGGACAGTCATGAGCGAAATCGACCCGCGAGGAGAGACCATGCCCGACAATCCCGAAGCCGTCCCGGCACCGGCCGAGATGGAAGCGGCAGCACCGCCCGACGACATCCCGGCGAAATTCTGGGACGCGGCCACAGGCCAGGTGCGGACCGAAGCCCTCGCCAAATCCTATCGCGAGCTGGAGCGCCGGCTTTCGGCACGCGAGGCCGCAGCGCCCGAGGACTACGACATCCAGATCGCGCATGGGCTGTTCGAGCCCGACGCCGATCTCAACGCGAAACTGCGCGAGGCCGGGTTCACCGCGGCACAGGCGCAACTGGTCTACGACCTGGCGGCCGAGCGGCTGGGGCCGATGGCGCAAGCGATGGCGCGGGCGCAGGCCGAACAGGCCGACCTCGACCGCCTGCAGGCGCATTTCGGCGGACCCGCGCGATGGTCCGCCGCCCATCGCCAGCTGGCGGCCTGGGGCCGCGCGAATCTGCCCGGACCGGCCTATGACGCGCTGGCGTCCAGCTATGACGGCGTGCTGACCCTGCACCGGCTGATGACCGGCGCGGCCGCTGAGGCCGAGCCGCGCCTGCTGCACGGCGGCGGCGGCAGTGGCGAGGCGATGTCGGCGACGCGGCTGCGCCGCATGGTGGCCGATCCCCGCTACTGGCGCGACCGCGACCCCGGCTTCATGCGCCAGGTCGCCGACGGCTTCCGCCGGCTCTATCCCGGCGCCCCCTGACCCGAACCATGACGAGGACACCCATGAGCGACGACATCGTCACCCTGACCCTGCGCCGGCGGCTGGAGACGCTGCACCCGGCCGAACTGGCCGAACTGGACGCCGTCATTACGCCGCGTGCGGCCGAACTGCTGGCCAAGGCCTTCGGTCCCGGCATCTACAGCCTGCTGCTGCCGCTGACCGAGAATGACGGCCCGGACGGCCAGCCCGACCGCATGCAGATGGAAGGGGCGCTGCGCCGGCGCATGCGCGACCCCCGCTACTGGCGCGACCGCGACCCCGGCTACATCGCGGAGGTGGCCGACGGCTTCCGTCATCTCTACCCCGGCCAGGGCGGCGCCTGACGCCCCTTCGCCCGGACGGCCGGCGACCCGCGAAGCCCTCTCCCGCCGCGGCGGCGCCCCGTCCGGGCATGGCGGCGGGCCGGGCGGTCCCCCCTCGACCGCCCGGCCCGCCGGACGCAGAGCATTTCCGACACACGGCCGGACAACCCGGCGCCGATATCCGCCCCCGAGGCGGCGCGACCCTGACGCAACGACGCGGACTGGGGCCGTCGCAAGGGCGGCGCGGCATCCGCGCCGGGCCCGGCCGTCCGGCCGCGCGCAGGCCCGCTCCGGCGGACAACCGGGCGCGCGGCCGATCCGAATTCACACCCGCATTCATTTCCGACAACCCAAGGAACGCGAATGTCCACTTCGGTTGAACTCAGCTTCGTGAAGAACTTCGAGGCCGAAGTCCACGAAGCCTATCAGCGCATGGGATCCAAGCTGCGGAACACCGTGCGCACCAAGAACGACATCGGCGCCACCTCCACAACCTTCCAGAAGATCGGCAAGGGCGCCGCGGCGACGAAGTCGCGGCACGGCAAGGTGCCGGTGATGAACGTCGACCACGAGCCGGTCGAAGTGACGCTGGAGGACTATTACGCCGGCGACTGGGTCGACAAGCTGGACGAGATCAAGCTGAACCACGACGAGCGGATGGTCATCGCCAATGCCGGCGCCTGGGCGCTGGGCCGCAAGACCGACGATCTGATCATCGAGCAGCTCGACACGCTGAGTGCCGGCCGCGAGGCCAAGGCCGAGGGCACCGACCTTACCGACGATGACGGCCTGACCAAGGCCAAGGTGCTGCTGGCCTTCGAGATGTTGGGCGAAGCCGACGTCCCGGATGACGGCCAGCGCTTTGCGGTCATCGGCTGGAAGCAGTGGAGCGACCTGCTCGGCATCGAGGAGTTCTCCAACGCCGAGTATGTCGGCAAGGAGGCGCTGCCCTGGCAGGGCACGCAGGCCAAACGCTGGCTGGGCACGCTGTGGATGCCGCATTCCGGCCTGACCGCGGCCGGCAGCCTGCGCTACTGCTACTGGTACCACAAGAGCGCGGTCGGCCATGCCAGCGGCGCCGAGGTGAAGACCGACATCACCTGGCACGGCGACCGGGCCGCGTATTTCGTCTCCAACATGATGAGCCAGGGCGCGAAGCTGATCGACGAGACCGGCATCGTGCGCCTGCGCTGCAAGGAAAGCTGAGGAGCGCACGCGATGGCTTATCTCTCGAAGAATCTGAGCGTGCTGGCCTATGCCAACGGCTTCACCCTCTGGCACTACACGACGGCCGACCTGGCCGCCGACGTCGACACGCAGGGCTATTTCAACGCGGCGGCCGACATGCTGCGCGCGGGCGACATGATCCTCGCCAATACCGACACCGGCGGTACCCCCGCTTCGGGCGTCCTGCTGGTGCAGTCGGCGGCGGCGGGCGCGGTCGACGTGCACGACCTGTCCGAGCTGCCGGCGGCGAAGCCGGTGCGCGTGCCCTTCTTCATCAACCAGACCGACCTGCTGGCCGGAACCAGCCAGTATGTCGTGAGCCCGGTCGCCGGCCGCATCGCCGGCGTCACCACGGTCGTCCAGACCGCCGTCACCACCGGCGGCACGATCACGGTCGAACTGGGCGGGGTGGCGGTGGACGGCCTGTCGGTCGTCGTGGCCAACAGTTCGGCCGCGGGCGACATCGACAGCGACACCGCGACCTCGGGCCATGCCAGCACGGCGGTCGCGGCCGGCGCGGCCATCGAGATCGTGCCCAGCGCCGCCTTCGACACGGCGGGCGCGATCAACGGCTTCGTCGAAATCCTGCCGACGGCCGACAGCGACTGACCGGGCCCGCTTCCCGCCCGCACCGGCCCGATCCCCTCATCCTGAGCCTGACGAAGGATGAACGGCCCGGACGACGGTGCGACCTCATGCTTCGTCTCGCTCAGCATGAGGAGGATGGGAACGGCCGGCCCTGCCGCCCCCCGGGCGGCGCTTCCGGGCCCTGCGGCATCCCCGCGGGGCCCGCCCCCTTTTTGCAGCCTCAAGGAGGCCATCCATGGCGCTCAGCAGCATCGCGCTGGCCAGCCGCGCGCTGATGAAGATCGGCGCGCAGCCCATCTCGGGCTTCGACGAAGGCACGGCGGAAAGCCTGATCGCGGCCGCGCTCTACCCCTCGATCCGCGACGCGCTTCTCTCCGCCCATCCCTGGAGCTTCGCCACTGCAAGGCGGCGGCTGCCGCGGCTGGCGGCCGTGCCGACGGCGGATTTCGCGCATGCATACCAGCTGCCCCCGGACTTTCTGCGCGCACTGTCGGCCGGGGCGGCGGGGCGCGGGCGCGGCCTCGACTACCGGATCGCGGAACGGCGCCTGCTGACCGATTCCGACGAGGTCATCCTGACCTATCTGTTCCGGCCGGCAGAGAGCGGCTTTCCGCCCTTCTTCGACCTGGCGCTGATCGCGCGGCTGGCCGCCGAGTTCTGCCTGCCGCTGACCGAGAGCGGCAGCCGGACCGAGGCGCTGGCCCGGATGGCCGAGGACGAGTTCCGCCGCGCCCGGCTGATCGATTCGCAGCAGGACGTGCCCGAACGGTTCGAGGATTTCAGCCTGATCGGAGTGCGCGGCTGATGGCCCGGCTCCGCACGCTCAAGACCAACTTCACCGCCGGCGAGATCTCGACCGACCTGCTCGGCCGCAGCGACATCGTCGCCTATGAGAACGGTGCGGCAAAGCTGCGCAACCTGTTCATCGCGCCGACCGGCGGCGTCAGCCGCCGCGCCGGGCTGGCCCATGTCGACACGGCGCGCGGGCCCGGCCGCCTCGCCGCCTTCGAGTTCAACACCGAGCAGGTCTATCTGCTGGCGTTCAGCGACGGAAAGCTGGACATCTATGCCGCGCGCGGCTTCGTCGCGACGGTGGACACGCCCTGGAGCGCGGCGCAGCTGGGGCAGATCGTCTGGACCCAGAGCGCCGACACGCTGCTGGTGTGCCACCCCGAGGTCGCGCCGCGCAAGATCACCCGCACCGGCGCCGAAAGCTGGACCGTCGAGACCTGGGCGTTCTTCGAGCAGGACGGCAGCATCCGGCAGCCCTATCACAAATTCGCGCGCGACGAGGTCACGCTGACGCCGGGCGGCACCTCGGGCAGCATCGCGCTGACCGCCTCGGCCGACCTGTTCCAGGCGGACCATGCCGGCACCCGCTTCCGCCTTGCCGCCAAGGAGGTCGAGATCGACGCGGTGACGGACGCGACCCACGCGACCGCGACCGTGAAGCAGACCCTGTCCGGCACCGAGGCCACCCGCGACTGGGAGGAGCAGGCGTTCTCGGCCGTCCGGGGCTGGCCGGTCTCGGTGGTGTTCCATCAGGACCGGCTGGTCATCGGCGGCAGCCGCGACCTGCCGAACCGGCTGTGGATGTCGCGCTCGGCCGACCTGTTCAACTTCGACCTGGGCGAGGGCGAGGACGACGAGGCCATCGAGTTCGCCATCCTGTCCGACCAGGTGAACGCCGTCCGCGCCTGCTTTTCCGGCCGCCACCTCCAGGTGCTGACCTCGGGCGCGGAATGGATGGTGACAGGCGACCCGCTGACCCCGACCAGCATCCAACTGAACCGCCAGACGCGGGTCGGCTCGCCGGTCGACCGCACGGTCCCGCCGCGCGACGTGGACGGCGCCACCCTGTTCGTGTCGCGCAACGGCCGCGAGTTGCGCGAATTCCTGTTCGCCGATGTCGAGCAGGCCTATCAGGCGACCGACCTCGCCACGCTGTCGCGCCACCTGATCGACCGGCCGCTGGACCAGGATTACGACCAGGCGCGCCGGCTGCTGCATATCGTCATGGCCGATGGCAGCCTTGCCACGCTCACCGTCTACCGCGCCGAGAAGGTCACGGCCTGGACCCGGCAGGAGACCGACGGCGCCTTCCGTTCGGTCGCGGTGGTGGGCGAGGAGGTCTATGTGCTGGTCGCGCGCGACGCCGGCTGGTTCATCGAGGTGTTCGACCCCGAATTCCGGACCGACGGCGCGCTGCGTCTGACGGCGGAGGCGCCGGCGACGGAGTGGTCCGGCCTCGACCATCTGGACGGCCGCACGGTGCAGGTGGTGGCCGACGGCATCATCCGCGACGACCGCACCGTGAGCGCGGGCGCCATCGCCCTCGACCAGCCGGCCGCGAGCATCGAGGCGGGCCTGCCCTTCACCCACACGATCGAGCCGCTGCCGGTCGCCGCCCTGGGGCCGCTGGGCGTGGCACAGGGCGTGCCGGTGCGCCTTGTCCAGGCGACCTTCCGGCTCGCCGCCACATCGGCGCTGCGCGTCGATACCGGCGCAGGGTTCCGCGACCTGCCGTTCAAGCAGCTCGGCCCCAGCGGCGTGCTCGACGCCCCGATCCAGCCCTTTACCGGCGACAAGACGGTGCGCGCGCTGGGCTGGAGCCGCGGCGGCACCGCGCCGCTCTGGCGCATCGCCCAGGACACGCCCCTGCCCTGCACCCTGCTGTCGGTGATGACCGAGATCGCCGCCAGCGACTGACCCCGACGATAGAAGGAGATCCCGCATGGGCGAGCAGCTTGCCGCCGAACTCATCACCATGGGCATCCAGGCCACGATGGAGATGTCGAAACAACAGCAGCAGACGCGCGCGGCCCGCGACCAGATCGAGCGCCAGCACCTGATCGCAACCGAACGCCTGCGCCAGCAATACGCGATGGAGGAGCGCGCCCGCCGCGACCGCCAGCGCAAGGACGAGGCGGTCGCCCGCGTCCGCTTCGGCGCCGCCGGCATCGCACCCGCCGAGGGATCGGCCGCCGCCATGCTGCGCGGCCTGGACAAGGCGGCCGACCGCGACACGGCGGACCGCCTGCATCTCTACGCGCTCGACCGGGCCGAGGCGAACGACCGGCTCGCCTGGCAGCAGCGCGACCTGCTCCAGACGGCGCAGGACAACCTGCAAAAGAAGTGGTTCAGCATGCGCTGACCGCCGCCGCCCGCCCGCACCCCACCCATCATCCCAGGACCGGAACAGCCCCATGACCGACCTCATCATCGGCGATGTCCGCCCGCGCGTGCAGTATGCCGCCGACGGCGAACAGACCGTCTTCGGCTTCCCCTTCCCGATTCTCGACGCCGACGACCTGGTCGTCGTGTTCGGGGACGGCGAGGCAGCCTCCGCCTATAGCGTGTCCGGCGTCGGGGCCTCGGAGGGCGGCGCCGTCACCTTCGCCGTGCCGCCGCCGGCCGAGACGCGGATCACCCTCTATCGCGACATGGAATTCGCGCGCGAGACCGACTTCCAGGAGGGCGGCGACTTCCGCGCCGCCGTCATCAACGCCGAGCTGGACCGCATGGCGATGCTGCTGCAGCAGGCGGGGATGACGGTGGGCGACACGCTGCGCAAGCACCCGCACGACCTCGACGACGACCTGCTGCTGCCGCCGGCGGCGGACCGGGCCGGCAAGGTGCTGGCCTTTGACGAGGACGGCCTGCCGAGCGCGCTGACCGCGCCCGCGACCAGCGCGGTCGATGCCGCCGCCAGCGCCGCAGCCGCCACGGCCAGCCGCAACGCGGCCCAGGCGAGCGCCGCGTCCGCCGCCGCCTCGGCGGCCAGCGCCGCCAGCGCCGCCCAGAACACCTTCTCGGTCTTCACCTTCACCGCGGCGGGCGGCGAAACCGCGGTGAGCGGCGCCGACGACGCCGGCCGCACCCTCGCCTACGCCCCCGGCGCCCTGCTCGTCGCCCTCAACGGCGCGATGCTGGTGCCCGGCACCGACTTCACCGCCACCGACGGCACGACCATCGCCGGCCTGACGGCGCTGGCCCCCGGCGATGTGGTGAGCGCGGTGGCGTTTGGGACGTTTAGTGTAATGTCGATGGCGAACCTCTCTTTAACTGATACGTCTGACCCAACAAAGGTCGCTCAATTCAACGGCAGTTCAATCAGTTCTGGATTTACAAGGACATTCGCCTTCCCTGACCGCAGTGGCGAAATTCTAGTTCCTGAAATCGGGACATGGACTCCGACACTGGGCGTCGTTTCTGGAATCGATGGCGTCCATACTTACAGCGTTCAAAATGGTCACTATGTCCGCTTCGGACCTCTTTGCTGGATAAGGGGTCAATGCTCCATCAGCTATTTTGATGAATCAATGACCGGAAGCGTTACAATTAAAGGGCTTCCATATGCAAATGCGCTGAACCCTGGCTCTGTCGTTCTGACAGTGGGATCATACACGAGAATCGCATTGGATTCGGGAAGTAGCTTCTATTCTATTGCAGCAGTGATTCGCAATGGCTCAAGCGACGCGGCACTCCGTGCTAGCGGAGATGATGTGGCTCCCACAAAAGATATAATAGCCGACAACCTTCAGTCTGGAAGTGGTGTCTCATTCTGTGGAATCTATCAAGTATCATTATCGTAACCAAAGTGCCGCATAGCTTCGCCACATA
>JBFWNZ010000031.1:0-18952 GCA_050250795.1 Alphaproteobacteria bacterium
CGCGCGCGGACCGACCACCACGCGCCGCGCCGCCGCGTCCAGCCGCACGACATAGAGCGGCTCGGTCTCCTCGCTGCGTCCGCCGATGCCGAGGCCGCGGCGCTGCCCGACCGTGTAATGGATGATTCCCTGATGCCGCCCCAGCACCTGTCCCGCCAGGTCGACGATCTCGCCCGGCTCGCCGGCCTCGGGGCGCAGGCGCTGCACCACCTGGGCATAGTTCCCGGTCGGCACGAAGCAGATGTCCTGGCTGTCCGGCTTTTCGGCGAGGCCCAGATCGAGCGCGGCGGCGATGCGGCGCGTCTCCGCCTTGGGCAGCCCGCCCAGGGGAAAGCGCAGCAGCGACAGCTGCTCGGCCGTGGTGGCGAACAGGAAATAGCTCTGGTCGCGGGCCGGATCGGCAGCGCGGTGCAGTTCCGGCCCCGCCGCCCCTTCGACGCGGCGCACGTAATGGCCGGTCGCCAGCGCCTCGGCGCCCAGGTCCCGCGCCGTGCGCAGCAGGTCGGTGAACTTGACCGTCTGGTTGCAGCGCACGCAGGGGATCGGCGTTTCGCCGCGCGCATAGGCATCGGCGAAATCCTGCATCACCGCCTCGCGGAACCGGCTCTCATAGTCCAGCACATAGTGCGGAATACCGATCCGGGCCGCGGCGTTACGCGCGTCCTGGATGTCCTGTCCGGCGCAGCAGCTCTTGCTGCGTCCGATGGCGGCGCCGTGGTCGTAAAGCTGCAGGGTGATGCCGACCGTGTCGTATCCCGCCGCCCGCACCAGGGCGGCCGTGACCGCGGAATCCACCCCGCCCGACATCGCGACGACGACGCGGGTCTCTGCGGGCGGCTTTCCAAGGCCGAGATCGAGAGGTGGCAACTGCATGGCGCGCAATATAAGCGCGGCGGCCTGCCCGACCAATGCCTATGCCGCCAGCCGCGACAGCAGCCGCGCAAAAGGGGCCGGATCGCGCATGAGCGCGACCGACAGCGAGAAATGCCCCTGCCGCCACAGGAAGCGGTTCGCCGCCGGCACGCCCCAGCGATCCGCCAGCCGCACCCCGCCCGCATAGGGCGTGACGCGGTCCGCCTGCCCCAGCACCATACAGATGCGGTCGGGATCGAGCGCCGGCGGTCCCAGCGGGTCGAGCAATGGCGACAGCCGGTCGAGTGCCGTGCCGTCCCAGCCGGCCGCCGCCAGCACCCGGTCGAGGCCCAGGGCGCGGGCCAGCGCGCCCGTCGTCGCGACCTCGCGAGCCGCGTCGCTGGTCGCCATCAGCAGCACGGCGTCCGGCCGCATCGCCGCCGGCCAGCCCGCCGCGTGGATCGCCGCCAGTTGCGTCGTCAGCGCGCCCATGCTGATGCCGCCGATGGCGACGGGACCGCCATAGCGCTCGCGGCACCACGCCGTCAGGACGGCGATCTCGGCCAGCGAACTCTGGAACAGCTGGACGGCGCCCAGCGGCGCGCGGGCGACGAAGGGCTCGCCGCCCCAGTATCCGTCCAGCCGCCGCCGTCCGTGCCAGGCCGCTTCCGGCCGCACCACGCGCATGCCCAGCCCGCGCACGGCCGCCGCCTCGTCGAACGGATCGCGCAGCATCTCCGCCTCGATGGCAAGACCGTGACAGAAGATGAAGGTCGGCGTCCGGGGCGAGGCGTCCTCGGACTCCGTCACCCGGGCCCAGGCCTCGTCGCCGGTCCAGCGCCCCGGCGACGGAAACCGCAGCCATGAGACCCGAACGCCCAGCCCCGGCACCGGCCAGGATTGCCGGACCGCCGGCATCTCGCGCGGCGCGGCATACAGGCTGCCGGGATCGGCCAGCGCCCATCCGAACTCCGACAGGGCGGCGTCCGGATCGGGCGTTTCCCACCCGGCCGCCGCCACCCGCCGGCGCCACAGCAGCGGCATGAAGCCGGTCCGGCGTCCCATCCAGGCGCGGCTTGCGGCACGGCGCAACAATTCGGCGCCCACCATCGCATCCTCTGCGGGCCGTGCGGCCCCGAAGGCCAGTGCCGCCCAAGCCTCTTCCGCCGCGCGCCGCCGGGCGTCGGCCATGCGCAGATCGGCCAGTGCCGCCACTGGCACCGGACAGGCGGCATCGAGCGCCAGCGCCGCCCGAAACGCGTCCGGTTCCGTGCCGACGGCGCCGGCCACCGCCCAAAGCCGCGACAGCGGGAAATAGACGCGGCCCAGCAGCGCCGCCAGCCAGCGGTCGTAGACGGGCTGCGCCGCGGCCCAGCCGAAGGGCGAGCGGACAAACGCCGCCAGCCGCGAGGGCGGCAACATGGATGGCGGCACGGTCATACCGTAATCACCCGCATCTTGACGCCGGAACGCCGCGGCAAGACATTAACATTCGGTAAACACGCGCCTGCGCCACAGTGGCCCGAGCGCGGCTGGGGTTTCGCGATGAGCGAGATCGCGACGTCGAACATCCTGTCGACCAGCTTTTTTACCCTGGCGCCCATCGTCCGGGCGGCGGGGGGCGGTGAGTTCGTCTCCGGCCAGGCCCAGGCGCTGACCATTGCCGCCGAACAGGATTCCGCGAACTTCGGCGCGCGCAGCTTCGGCCAGGAGGCGCCGCCGCCGCGCTTCGTGGCCTTCGATTCCACGGGCAATCTCGTCGATTCCGCTGAACAGCGCGGCTCCCTGATCGACATCACCGCCTGACCGCCTCCGCGCCTCACCCGCGCCGCCAGCCCATGTCCCAGAAGCCGGCCTCCAACCGCGTGGCCTTGGCGAAGGTGTCGGCAAGCGATGCGAAACGCGCCTCGCCCCCGCGCCGGGCTGCAAGCCGGTCGAGCGTGTCGATTTCGGCCTGCGCCACCGCCTGATAATCCGCCGAGGCGTACATCGCGATCCAGTCCGCATAGGGGTTGCCCGCGCGCCTCGTCGCGGGATCGGCAGCCAGCCGGGCGCCGATCTCCGCATAACCCACCACGCAGGGCGCCAGCGCCGCATGCAGGTCGAGCAGGTCGCCGGCCATCCCGCGTTCCAGCACAAAGCGCGTATAGGCCATGCAGCCGGGGTCCTCGGGCAGTGCCGCCATCGCGGCCTCGTCCAGCCCCCATCCGGCGCAATAGCCGACATGCAGGCCGATCTCCGTATCCAGGATCGCCGACACCCCGCCTGCGGCCTGCCGCATGTCATCCAGAGTGTCCGACTTGTAGATGGCAAGCGCATAGGCGCGCGCGAAATGCAGCAGGAACAGGTAATCCTGGCCCAGATAGTAGCGGAACGCCGCTTCGGACAGCGTCCCGTCGCCCAGGCCCTGCACGAAGGGGTGCCGGACATAGGCCTCCCACTCGGCGGGACAGGTGGCCTTCAGCCGCGCGAACAGCGTGCCCTCCGCCACCGCGGTCAATCCTCCAGCAACATGTTGCGCGTCGCCGCGGGCAGCCGCACGACCAGGCCGTCCATCGCCTCCGTCAGCACCACCTGACAGCCCAGCCGCGAGGTCCGCGTCAACCCATGGACCAGATCGAGCATGTCCTCCTCGTCCGCCCTGGGGGGCGTCAGGCGGGAATACCACGCGGGATCGACGATGACGTGACAGGTGGAGCAGGCCAACTCGCCCTCGCAGGCCCCTTCGATCTCCACATCGTTGCGATGGGCGATGTCGAGAATCGTCTGGCCGGCCGGGGCGTCCACCTCCTTGGACGTGCCGTCCTGGCCGATGAAGGTCATCCGGGGCATGCAGGCATCGTCTCCTTCAGGCGGTCTGATAGACCTGGGTCTGGGCGCGCAGGCTGCGCACCGCCTGCACCACCGCGTCGGCCGCGGCGTCGATCTCGGCCTCCGTGGTCGGCCGGCCGAAACCGAAGCGCAGTGCGTTATGCAGCATCGAGGTCTCCACGCCCAGCGCCCGGATCACATGCGAGGGCTCGACGATGGCCGAAGTGCAGGCGGAGCCCGAGGACAGCGACAACCGGTCCAGCCGCATCATCAGGTCCTGGGCATCCACATGGGCAAAGGACAGGTTGAGGTTTCCCGGCAGTCGGCGCTCCAGGTCGCCGTTCACCCGGACGCCGTCCAGCACCGCCGTCACGCGCGCCAGGAACCGGCTGCGCAGCGCCAGCAGCCGCGCACCCTCCGCCGCCATCCCGGCGCCGGAAATCTCCGCCGCGACACCCAGCCCCACGCAGAGCGGCGGCGCCAGCGTGCCCGCGCGCAGGCCGCGCTCCTGGCCGCCGCCGTCGAACAGCGGCGCGATCTCCACCTTCGGCCGCCGCCGGACATACAGCGCGCCGATCCCCTTGGGCCCGTACATCTTGTGGCCCGAGATGCTCATCAGGTCGATGGCCATCGCGTTCGCGTCCAGCGGAATCTTGCCGGCCGCCTGGGCCGCGTCGGTGTGGAACTTCGCGCCTGCGGCCCGGCAGATCCGGCCGATCTCGGCCAGGGGCTGGAGCACGCCGATCTCGTTATTCACGGCCATGACCGAGACCAGCAGCGTATTCCCGTCCACCGCGGCCGACAGGCGTTGCAGGTCGAGCAGTCCGTCGCCGTCCACCGGCAGAACCGTCACCTCGAACCCGTCGGCCGCCAGGGCATGGCAGCTTTCCAGCACGCATTTATGCTCGGTCGCGACGGTCACGATCCGGCGCCGGCCTGTTTCGCCTGCCCGCCTTGCCGCCAGGGCGACGCCCTTGATCGCCAGGTTGTTGGACTCCGTCGCGCCGGAGGTGAAGACGATCTCCTTCGCCGTTGCGCCGATCAGCGCCGCCACCTGACCCCGCGCCGCCTCCACCGCCTCGGCGGCGTCCCAGCCATGCGCATGGTCGCGCGAATGCGGGTTGCCGAAGCGCTCGGTGAACCAGGGCAGCATCCGCTCCAGCACCCGCGGATCGACCGGCGTCGTCGCCTGATAATCGAGATAGATGCGCTCTGCCGTCATGCCGCCGCCCGCGCCCGCTGATACAGCCGCGCCCAGGCGGCGACGAAGGCGTCTATCTCTGCCTCGGTCGTGCCGTATCCCAGGCTGACACGGATGGCGCCGAGCGCCACCGCCTCGTCCACCCCCATCGCGGCCAGCACATGGCTGCGCGCGACCTTGCCCGACGAGCAGGCCGAGCCGGCGCTGACCGCGAACCCGTCGAGGTCGAGCGCCATCACCTGCGTCTCCGCCTTCAGCCCCGGCAGCGACAGGCAGGTCGTATTGGGCAGACGCCGCGCATCGGCCGCCAGCACGCGTGCACCCGGCACCGCCGCCAGCACTCCCGATTCCAGCCGTCCCCGCAGCGCGGCCAGCGCCGGCGCACGGCCCTGCCCCTCGCGCGCCGCCTTGGCCGCCGCGCCGAAGCCTGCGATGCCGATCAGGTTCTCGGTGCCGCCGCGCAGCCGCCGCTCCTGGCCGCCGCCGCGCATGACCGGCGCAACCATCGCCGGATCGCGCAGGATCAGCGCCCCAACCCCCGCCGGCCCGCCGATCTTATGCGCCGAAAGCGTCATCATGTCGGCGCCCAGCGCCTCGAAATCCAGCGCCACCCGCCCGGCCGCCTGCACGGCATCCGTATGCACCGCCGCACCGTGCCGCCGCGCGACGGCGGCGATCTCCGCGACCGGCTGCACCGCGCCCGTCTCGTTGTTGGCAAGCATGACCGACACCAGCGCCGCGCCGCCGCCCGCCAATGCGCGTTCGACCGCCGCCGGATCGACCAGCCCGTCGCCGTCCACCGGCAATGTCTCGACCGTATCGAGCGCGGCCAGGACAGAGGGATGCTCGACGGCGGAGACCAAGATGCGGCCGCCCGGATTCGCGCGCTGCCACCCGGCCAGGGCCAGAAGGTTGGCTTCCGTGCCGCCGCTGGTGAAGACCACCCGGTCGGCCCGCACGCCGGCCAGCGCCGCCACCTCGCGGCGGGCCGTCTCGACGGCCGTACGGGCAGCGCGGCCAGCGGCATGAACGGAGGACGGGTTGCCGGTCAACGCCATCGCATCCGTCATCGCCGCCTGTGCCTCGGGCAGCAGCGGTGCGGTGGCGTTATGGTCCAGATAGATCATCGCATTCCGCTCGCTCACTGCGCCGCGGCGGCCGACAGCTCCCTCGCATGCAGCACGCCGCTGATGCCGAGGATGCGGCGCCGGACCACGTCCTCGACGGTGACGGAACTGAGGAACAGGTGAATCTGGTTGCCCAGTTCCTCCCACAGATCGTGGGTCAGGCAGCGTGCCTGCGACTTGGTGCAGCCGGCCGGCGAACCGGGCGAGCAGCGCGTGGCCCGGATCGGCTCGTCGACCGCCAGGATGATGTCGGCGATCCGCATCTCGCAGGCGGGCTGGCCCAGCAGGTAGCCGCCGCCGGGACCGCGCACGCTGGACACCAGACCGCTGCGCCGCAGCTTGGCGAACAGTTGTTCCAGATAGGACAGCGAAATCTCCTGCCGCGCCGCGATATCCGCCAGGGCGACAGGGTTGCCGTCGCTGCACTTGGCCAGATCGACCATCGCCATCACGGCGTACCGTCCCTTGGTGCTGAGCCGCACTGCCCGATCCCCCGATCAGTTTTCCGTCGTGCCGGCCATGCGGGACTTGGGCTTCGCAGGGCGGCGCAGGCTGTCCACCGGCAAGGGGCCCTCTGCCTGCTCGGCCTGCTGTGCCTCAAGCTGCTCCACCCGGGCCCGCAAGGTGGTCACCTGCTCCACCAACCCCTCGATGGCGCGCGCCACCGGGTCGGGCAGATCGCCCAGCGGCGTGCCGTAGGGCGCGAAGCAATCCGCCGGCACCGTCCGCACGGCACGGCCGGGAATGCCGACCACCGTCACGCCCTCGGGGATGTCCTTGGTCACCACGGCATTGGCGCCGATGCGGGCATCGCGGCCCACCGTGATCGGCCCCAGGATCTGGGCGCCCGAACCGACAATGACCCCGTCGGCCAGTGTGGGATGGCGCTTCTGCTCGCGCTGGGCGTCGGAATCGACCGACGGCGCGACGCCGCCCAGGGTCACGTCGTGATACAGCGTCACGTCGTCGCCCAGTTCCGCCGTCTCGCCGATCACCACGCCCATGCCGTGGTCGATGAACAGGCGCCGCCCGATCCGCGCGCCCGGATGAATTTCGATCCCGGTCAGAAAACGCGACATCTGCGAGATGAAGCGTCCCGTCACATGCCAGCCGCGGCGCCAGGCGGCGTGCGCCAGCCGGTGCAGCGTGACGGCATGGAAGCCCGGATAGCACAGCATGATCTCCAGCGCCGACCGCGCCGCCGGATCGCGGGCCCGAACTGCATTGATTTCTTCGCGCAACGTCTTGATCATGCTACGAATCGCCTAATCTTAGTGAGTCGTGGCGATTTGTGCGCCGGTCAGGGCCGGTGACAGGTCGTCGCGCCTCAAAGGACGAGAGGTCCCGCCGAATGTATGCCGACAGAGTTTTGCGCACAGCGCAATTTCGCCGTTCATCCGATATTCGACCGCCTCGCCAAGGTTCCAGTCGATATAGAATTACCTACTAACGGGGTCAAGTTTAGACCGGGGGCTGCATCTCGCAGGGGGCCCGGTTCTCACAGGGAAAGATCAGGTCGCGGCCGGCTGCCAACCAGTTCTGGCCGGTCGCGCATGGAGAGGCGTCGGAAAAGAAATGCCCGAGGTGATTTTCAACGGTCCGGACGGTCGTCTGGAGGGCCGCTATCAGCATGCCAAGCGCAGCGGCGCGCCCATCGCGCTGATCCTGCATCCGCATCCGCAGCATGGCGGCACGATGAACAACAAGGTGGTCTACACCCTCTACCATGCCTATGCGCGGCGCGGATTTTCCGTCCTGCGGTTCAACTTCCGCGGCGTCGGCCGCTCGCAGGGCAGCTTTGCCCGCGGCGAAGGCGAACTGGCCGATGCGGCGTCGGCGCTCGACTGGCTCCAGGCCTATAACGAGGATGCCGAGCAGTGCTGGATCGCCGGCTTCTCCTTCGGCGCCTGGATCGGCATGCAATTGCTGATGCGGCGGCCCGAGATCACAGGCTTCATCTCGGTCGCCCCGCCCGCGAACATGTACGATTTCAGCTTCCTTGCCCCCTGCCCGTCCTCGGGCATGATCCTGGCCGGCGAGCGCGACGAGCTCGTCCCTCCGGAATCGATCCAGAAGCTGGTCGACAAGCTGCGCAGCCAGCGCGGCATCGCGATCCACCACCGGGTGGTGCCGGGTGCCAACCACTTCTTCTTCGAGCATATCGACGAGTTGACCGGCGAGGTCGACGCCTATCTCGACACGGCGCTGAAGGCCGAGGGTACGGCCGCCGGCTAGGCTGCCGCCGCCCTGCGGGTCAGCCGGCCGCCCGGCTGCGGCTGCGGCACGCCGGTCGTGCCGGGATAGGATAGCGGCAGCCCGCGCAGCGACCGCACCGCCAGGAAGGCAAAGGCCTGGGCCTCCAGCGCATCGCCGTCCCAGCCCACGGCCTCCACCGGTTCCACCGCTACGCCCAGCCGTGTTCGCAGCATCGCCAGCAGGGTCGGGTTGTGGCGGCCGCCGCCCGTCACCAGCCAGCGCAGCGGCGGCGCCGGCAGATGCGCGACGGCCCGCTCGACGGCCGCCGCCGTGAACGCCGCCAGCGTCGCCGCACCGTCCTCGACCGGCAGCGCATGCACCGGCGATGGGTCGAAGGCGTCGCGGTCCAGCGATTTCGGCGGGATGCGTTCGAAATAGGGGTGGCCGAGCAGCATCGACAGGATGGACTCCTGCACCCGGCCGCGCGCCGCCAGCCGGCCGTCCATGTCGCAGATGGCGCCCGTGCAGCGCTTCACCCAGTCGTCGATCAGCGCATTGCCCGGCCCGGTGTCGAAGGCCAGCAGCGGCGCGGCGCCGGAAATCCAGGTCAGGTTGCCGACCCCGCCCAGGTTCAGCACCGCCAGCGGCCCCGGCAGCATCCGCGCCAGCGCGGCATGAAATGCCGGGGCGAGCGGCGCACCCTCGCCCCCGGCAGCCACGTCGGCGGTACGGAAATCATGCACAATGTCGATTCCGGTCGCCGCCGCCAGCCGTGCCGCGTCGCCGATCTGCCAGGTCCGCCTGCCCGCCGGATCGTGCAGGATCGTATGGCCGTGGAACCCGGCGACCGCCACGCGCTCCGGCGCCACGCCGGCGGCCCGCAGCAGGGCGCGCACCGCATCGGCATGGGCATCGGTGAGTGCGGCCTCGACCGCCGCCACCTCCGCGCTCGGCCCTCGCGATCCCAGGATGCAGCGCAGCCGCTCACGCAGGGCCGGATCGTAGGGAACGGTGATCGCAGCACCGGTCGCGGCCACGGCCTCGCCATCCGTCTCGACCAGCGCCGCGTCGATGCCGTCGAGCGACGTCCCGCTCATCAGCCCCAGGGCCAGAACCGTTTTCGCGCGCATGCCAGCCTTCCCCGAACCCGCCCTCGTTGTCGCTGTCCCGGCGATATGCTAAAGGGTCCGCCCCCGAGCGCAAGGCCGCTGGCGCCAGCCGCCGGCGCAGGAACCAGACCATGACGACTCCCGCATCCGATTTCCTCGCCACCGCCACCGCGCGCGGCTTCGTGCATCAATGCACCGACCCCGAAGGGCTGACCGC
This sequence comes from Alphaproteobacteria bacterium, assembly GCA_050250795.1. GTDB lineage: Bacteria > Pseudomonadota > Alphaproteobacteria > UBA8366 > UBA8366 > JBFWNZ01. The sequence continues at coordinate 9,514 of JBFWNZ010000031.1, forward strand.
CCTGACCGGCAAGGGGCCCGTCACCGCCTATATCGGCTTCGATGCGACGGCGGATTCGCTGCATGTCGGCAGTCTGGTGCCGATCATGCTGCTGCGCCTGCTTCAGCGCTGCGGGCACAAGCCGGTCGTGCTGATGGGCGGCGGAACGACCAAGATCGGCGACCCTTCGGGCCGCGACGAGCAGCGCAAGCTGCTGACCGACGACGACATCGCCCGCAACATCGCCGGCATCGGCAAGGTGTTCCGCCAGTTCTTGAGCTTCGGCGACGGCCCCACCGACGCCGTGATGGTCAACAATGCCGACTGGCTGGACGGCCTCGCCTACATCCCGTTCCTGCGCGATTACGGGCGGCATTTCTCGGTCAACCGGATGCTGACCTTCGATTCCGTCAAGCTGCGCCTGGAACGCGAGCAGCCGCTGTCCTTCCTCGAATTCAACTACATGATCCTCCAGGCTTACGACTTCCTGGAACTGGCGCGCCGGCGCAGCATCCGGCTCCAGATGGGCGGCTCGGACCAGTGGGGCAACATCGTCGCCGGCATCGAGTTGGCGCGGCGCGTCGACGGGCTGGAGCTGTTCGGCCTGACCGTGCCGCTGATGACGACCGCCAGCGGCGCCAAGATGGGCAAGACCGCGTCGGGCGCCGTCTGGCTCAACGCCGACCGGCTGGCGCCCTACGATTACTGGCAGTTCTGGCGCAACACCGAGGACGCCGATGTCGGCCGCTTCCTGCGCCTGTTCACCGACCTGCCGCTGGACGAGATCGCCCGGCTGGCGGCGCTCGAAGGCGCGGAACTGAACGACGCCAAGAAGGTGCTGGCGAACGAGGCGACGGCGCTCGCCCATGGCCGCGCCGCCGCCGAGGACGCGGCGGAGACCGCGCGGCGTACCTTCGAGGGCGGCGGCTATGGCGAATCCCTGCCGCAGGTCGAGGTGCCGCGCGGCGAGCTGGACGCCGGCATTCCGGCCTTCGAGATGCTGCGCCGCGCCGGGCTGGCCGCCAGCGGCGGCGAGGCCCGCCGTCTGATCAAGGGCGGCGGCGGCCGTCTGAACGACGAGCGGATCGACGACGAGATGCATTCGGTCTCGCTGGCCGATCTCAACGCCGAGGGCGTGATCAAGCTGTCGGCCGGCAAGAAGCGCCATGCCCTGGTGCGGCCCGTCTGACCGCCGGGATCTGAGGACCGGGACCTGACCGTCAGGGAGACGGCGTCGCCGGCGGAATCTCCGCGTCCTGACCGGCATCGCCGATCACGCCGAACACCCGGCGCAGGAAGCCTGGCGCCAGCGCCGACAAGGGATTGACCGAAACCTCGGGATCGTCGAGCCGGCCGCTCACGCGATAGCTGGCGCCGAACAGCCCCTCGTTCTCGCCCCCGGTGATGAGGGTGCCCAGCAGCGGGATGGCGCCGAGGACGCGGCTGACCATATAGGCCGGGATCAGCGTGCCGCGCAGTTCCGCCACCTCGGCGTTGGTGTCGACCGTCCCTTCCATCGTGATGCCCAGCGTCGAGCCATAGGCGCGCGACCGCTCGAAGGTGAGCCGCCCGTCGCGATAGACGTAGCTTCCCTCGAACGCCTCGAAATCCATGCCGTCCTGGCCGATCGCGGCGAACACACCGGCGACGGAGGCCACCTGCAGCAGCCGCGCCATCACCGGCACTTCGGTCAGCTTGTAGTTCGCGAGGCGGAAATCGCCCTCCAACGGCCCGTCGAGGTCGCGCCGGCGCCCCTGCACCAGGATCGTCCCGCCCCGCACCTCGTCGCTCCAGTTGAGCGCTTTCAGCGTGCGTCCGGCATCGTCGGCCACGAGCCGGAACGCATAGCCGCCCTCGCCCGGCCCATAGTCCAGCCGCAGCTTGGCACCGTTCTCCACCTCGCCCGTGACCGCGATGTGCCGCCAATGCTTGCCCTCGCGGCGCGCCTCGGCGACGACGTTGCGGAACTGCCGCTTCGGGCCCCAGTCCAGCAGGTCGACCTGGGCCTGGATATGCAGGGGCGGCGGCGGTGCGGCATCGGCCGGCTGCTCGCGCGCCTCGGCCCCGTCGCCCTCCGCCAGCGGCCCGATATCGAAGCGCTTGCCGCGAAGCTGCACGTCCACCCCGCCGCCGGGCAGCACCGCGACATCGCCCGAGACGTCGTTGCGGCCGTGCCGGAAGCGCGCGATGTGCAGGCGCCAGCGCGAATGGTCGCCGGGCTCGAACGCGATGCTGCCGCTCGCCTCCGTCTCGTCCGTCTTGAGGTCAAGGCGGTCGATGCTCGGATGCCCCGACGGGCTGAGGGTAAGGTCCGCGCTCGCCCGGCCGGGCTTCCCCTCCGGCTTCAGCAGGGCCAGTTGCGGCACCGCCAGCACGGCCTTCGACAGGTCGGCACTGGCGCGCCCCTTGCCCGATCCGTCTGGCGCCGTCTGGAACTCCGCCTCCACGACCGCCGCACCGGCCACGAAGGCAAGCGTCGGAAGCCCCAGCTTGGCCCGCCCGGTATCGTCGACCGTACCCTTCAGGCGATAGCGGCTGCGGAACGGCGCCGACTTTCCGTATTTCTCGACCCAGTCCAGCGCGACCGGAACGCCGTTGAGGTCGGTCCGGCCTTCGACATGCATCTCGCGGTCGTCGATCTTGAGCGCGAGCGTGCCGTTGCGCACATCCAGGTCGAACGGGCCCGGCGACAATGCGACATCGCGCAGGCTTGCCGTCGCGGTCTTGGAAATGTCGTCGACGGTCAATGCCATCTTCAAAGGGAAATTCAGCGTGAGCCGCGCCGTCGCGTCGCCCGACACGCCACGCGTCTCGATGCCCCGCGGCCCGATCAGATGCAGCGGCTCATGGTCGAGCACCTCCAGCGCCGTCCGCAGCGGCCCGCGCATCCCGATATCGATGGTGATCTTCTCGATATCGGTGTCCAGGTCGAACATGTTGATCGAGGCCTGCTCGACCTTGATGTCGTCCAGGCGGCCCGTCCGGACCAGCAGGTCGAAGCTGTCCAGGTCGAAGGTCGCCGTGCCGTCGATATCGGTGACCTTGGGCATGCCCGGCATGTAGCGGACCGAGAGCCCTTCATAGTTCAGCGTCCCAGACAGGGATGCCGCCGCCGCGGCGGCGGGGTCGCCGAGCGGAATGCCCAGAAGCACATCGACCTGACCGCTGCGCACGATGCCGTCGCGGATGTTGGCGGTCGTCCAGTCCCGTGCGTTCTTGCCAAGGCCGATGGGCCAGTAATTCTCCAGATCGGCCATGGGCACCTCGGCCAGGCGCGAATGCAGCCGGACCTGCATCTCCTCGCCGATCCGCAGACCCGTCGCCTCAAGGTGCAGCGCCGGCCCGTCGAAATCGACATATCCCTTGTCCAGCGTAATGCGGCGCATGCCCTCGCCGACGGTGCCCGCGAGTTCCAGCCGCGTCACCCGCAGTTCCCGGGGCAGGCGGCCGGGCAGGTTCAGCCATCCCGCACTCGTCACCGCGAATTGCAACTCCTCGATGCCCTGCGCTTCGGAGAAACGCGCCGTCACGTCGCCGGACATCGGCAGGTCGACGCCGTTCAGGGCATCGACGCGGCCCAGCGCCACGGCAACGGTTTCCGGGTGCAGATTCTCGAAATGCAGGCTGGCCTGCACGGCCTCCTCGCCCGCGCCCAGGGAGAGCGCCGCATCCAGCTGCGTGTGCCGTCCGTTCAGTTCGAGGGCCGCGGTCGCATGGGCCGCCACGCCGCCCTCGCCGCGGGTCACGATCAGGTCCGCGCCCGCCGACCGCCACTCCACGTTCCGCGCCCGGTCGATATAGGTGATTGAGGAGTTGAGGATGCGCACGCGGCGCAGCGGCCCCAGAACCTTGCCCTGCTCGGCCGGGTCGAGCAGCCGGCGCAAAATACCGCCGGCCGCGTCGTCGCGCCCGCCTTCGCCGACGGCGATCCCGAAATTGAAGCTGCCATCGGCCGACCGTTCCAGGGTCGCATGGGCGCCGGACACGTCGATATTCGTCGGCGCCACCTGCCCGCGCAGCAGCTTGGCAAAGGACAGTCCCACCGCCGCTTCGGGCAGGACCATGATCGGCTGCCCGTCGCCGGAGGCGACGCGGACATCCGCGGCCAGTATCTCCACCGCCCGCTCCCAGCCGCCCCAGGCGACGGCCGTGCTGCCGATGGTCACGGCGACCGATCCGTCCTCCGCCGTCAGGGCGGATTCCAGGTACGGCTTGACCAGGGTCAGCGGGATGGGGCCGCTGGACAGCAGCCAGACCGTTCCGGCGGCCAGCAGCACCAGACCGGTCAGCAGCGCCGCCGCCAGTTCGACGATGAGAAGGGATGTGCGCTGGATCAAACCGGTTTGTCACCCGCTTTGCGGTTGCTTCACTATACTGCGCGACGATTGAAACGATAACTGCCCAACATTTGTACAGATGCCCTTATTGACACTGTTTGTCGATCCGGCACGCTTCCCCGCCGCGGCCGATGCCGCCCAGGCGCAGATGGGCGTCGAGCGCTGGTGCGACGCCGCACGCGACCTCGGCGAGGACAGCGCGTTCGCCACGGCGCTGGCCGCCGACCCCGGCGGACGGCGCGTGCTGGATGCCGTCTTCGGCAACAGCCCCTTCCTCAGCCAGGCCATGCTGCGCGAGCCGGCCTTTGCCTGCGCCGTGCTCCGCGACGGTCCCGAAGCCGGCTTTGCCTCGCTGCTCGCGGGGATGCGCGACACCCTGGCGGGCGAAGACGCGCAGCCGGCCCTGATGCAGGGGCTGCGCCGGGCGAAACGGCGCGCCGCGTTGCTGATCGCGCTCGCCGATATCGGCGAGGTCTGGACCGTGGAACGGGTCACGCAGGCCCTCAGCGACTTCGCCGATCTCGCGCTGTCGCTGGCCCTGCGGCAGCAGCTGCGGGCCGCAGCGGCGGCGGGCGCGATCCGCCTGCCGGACCCCGCCGATGCCGAGCGGGGCTGCGGCGTGGCCGTCTTCGCCATGGGCAAGCTGGGCGCGCAGGAACTCAACTATTCCAGCGATATCGACCTGATGGTCCTGTTCGACCCGGAGGTCGTCCAGACCGACCGGCCCGACCGGCTGACCACCGAGCTCGTCCGCCTGACCCGCCAGCTGATGCGGATCATGGACGAGCGCACCGCCGACGGTTACGTCTTCCGAACCGACCTGCGCATCCGGCCCGATCCCGGTGCCACGCCGCTCGCCATCTCGATTCCGGCGGCCGAAGCCTATTACGAATCGGTCGGCCAGAACTGGGAACGGGCGGCCCTCATCCGCGCCCGGCCCGCGGCGGGCGATGCCGATGTCGGCGAAACCTTCCTGCATACGCTGCGCCCCTTCGTCTGGCGCAAGAATCTGGACTTCGCGGCCATCGAGGACATCCACTCGATCAAGCGTCAGATCACTGCCTTTCGCGGCGGCGGACGCATCGCCATCGAGGGGCACAACATCAAGCTGGGACGCGGCGGCATCCGCGAGATCGAGTTCTATGCCCATACCCAGCAGCTGATCTGGGGCGGCCGCATCCCCGAACTGCGCATCCGGCCGCTCGTCCCCGCGCTGGAGGCGCTCGCCGAGCACGGCAAGATCACGCCCGAATCCGCGCGCGATCTCTCTGCCGCCTATCGCTTCCTGCGCCGCCTGGAACATCGCCTTCAGATGGTGTCCGACGAGCAGACGCACCAGTTGCCCAAGACCGAGGAAGAGGTCGACCGCATCGGCGTCTTCATGGGTTATGCCGATCCGGCGGCGTTCCGCGCCGAGTTGCGCGGCTACATGGAGTGCGTGGAGCGTCATTACGGCCATCTGTTCGAGGAGGCGAGCGATCTGGGCGGCAGCGGCACGCTGGTCTTCACCGGCGGCGAGGCCGATCCCGAGACCGTACGAACGCTGGAATCCATGGGCTTCGCCGACGGCGTCTCGATGTCCGCGGTCATCCGGCAATGGCATCATGGCCGCTATCGCGCCACGCGCAGCGAACGCGCCCGCCAGATACTGACCGAGCTGATGCCCAGGCTGCTGGAGGCCCTGTCCCGCACGGCGAACCCCTCGGCGGCCTTCAGCCGCTTCGACCAGTTCCTGAGCAACCTGCCGGCCGGCGTCCAGTTGCTGGCGCTGTTCCATGCCAATCCGCCGCTGCTCGACGTCGTCGCCGACATCATGGGCGACGCGCCGCGGCTGGCGGACCGGCTCAGCCGCAATCCCCACCTGCTCGACCATGTCCTGACCGAGGACTTCTTCGCGCCCGTCGGCGACGCCCCCGACCTGAAGGACGGGCTGACAGCCGCGCTCGGCCAGGCCGACGACTACCAGGACGTGCTCGACATCACCCGCCGCTGGACCAACGACATGAAGTTCCAGATCGGCACGCAGATTCTGCGCGGGGCGATCGACGGAGAGGCCGCCGGACGGCCGCTGTCCGACATCGCGGATGTCGTGCTGAGCGCCCTCTGGCCGCGCGTGGAGGCGGAATTCCAGCGCGCCCACGGCCAGGTGGCCGGCGGCGGCATGGCCGTGCTCGCCTTCGGCAAGCTGGGGGGCCGCGAGATGGCCCCGGAATCCGACCTCGACCTCGTCTTCGTCTACGACCACGACGAGGAGGCCGAACAGTCGGACGGCGCCAGGCCGCTGTTCCCGAACGTCTATTACATGCGGGCGAGCCAGCGGCTCGTCGGCGGCATCACGGCCCCCACCGGCGAGGGCATGCTTTACGAGGTCGATACCCGGCTGCGGCCGGACGGCAACAAAGGGCCCGCGGCGGCCCGCCTTCAGGGCTTCGCCCGATACTATGAGGACGCCGCCTGGACCTGGGAGCATATGGCGCTGACGCGCGCCCGCGTGGTGATCGCGCCGCCGCACCTGCGGACGGCGCTGGAGGACGTGATCCGCCGTACGCTCACCCGGCCCCGCGACCCCGCCAAACTGGTCGTGGACGTCTCGGACATGCGGGCCCGGATGGCACGCGAGCATCGCGACCCCTCGCCCTGGCGCATCAAGCACCGGCGGGGCGGTCTGGTCGATATCGAGTTCCTGGCCCAGTATCTCCAGCTTCTCCACGCTGCGGAAAAGCCCGAGATTCTCTCGCCCAACACCGCCGAGGCGCTGACCCGGCTGCGCGACGCCGGTTGCCTGGATGCCGGTACCGCCGCCGACCTGCTGGACGCGCTGGCTCTCTGGCGGCGGCTGCAAAGTGTGATCCGGTTGACGGTCGAAGGCGTATTCGATGAGGACAAGGCCACGCCCGGCCTGCGCAACGCGATCACCCGGGCCGGCAAAATCGAGGGCGGCCTCGACGATCTGAAGCGCCGCATGGATGCAACCGCCGGCCGGGTGCTGGAGCGGTTCGAGGAACTGGTGGAGCGTCCTGCCGCCGCCGTGCGGGAGCAGGACCGGCCCAACGAGGGGAGATGACAGGATGAGCGTCGATATCGGCGATCCCGCACCGGACTTCACCATGCCGACCGATGGCGGCGGCGCCATCTCGCTGGCGAGCCTGCGCGGCCGGCCGGTCGTGCTGTATTTCTATCCCAAGGACGACACGCCCGGCTGCACCCAGGAGGCCTGCGACTTCCGCGACAAGCTGCCGGACTTCTCCAGGCTGGATGCCGCGGTGATCGGCGTCTCCAAGGACAGCGTCGCCCGGCACGACAAGTTCAAGGCCAAGCACGGCCTCAACTTCACCCTTGCCGCCGACGAATCCGGCGCGGTCTGCGAAGGTTACGGGGTCTGGGTCGAGAAGAGCCTGTACGGCCGCAAATACATGGGCATCGACCGCGCGACCTTCCTTATCGACAAGGCCGGCACCGTCCGCGCCGTCTGGCGCAAGGTGAAGGTCAAGGGGCATGCCGAAGCGGTGCTGAAGGCCCTCGAAGCGCTCTGAGGCTGGCCGCGTCCGGAAGCCCAGGATAGGCTGTCGCCGCCCGCCGACACAGCCTTTCCCGAGGAGCCCATGCTGAAACTCCACGCGCTGGACAGCATCTTTCCGCATTCCAACAATTTCGCGCATTGCGTCGAGGTGCCGGCCGGCACCCGCCAGTGCTTCGCCTCGGGCCAGATCGGCATCGAGAAGGACGGCACCATCCCGGCCTCGACCCGCGATCAGGCCGCGCTCTGCTTCCGCCGGATCGAGGCGCTGCTTGCCGCCTCGGGCATGACGCTGCGCGACGTGGTGCGGATCAACGCCTACATCACCGACACCCGCGAAGGCGATGCCTACCGCACCGTCCGCGACGAATTCATGGGCGACCACAAGCCGGCCAATACGGTGCTGTTCATCACCGGCCTCGCGCGCCCGGAACTCAAGATCGAGATCGAGGTCGTGGCCGCCAAGGCCGATTGACGCAACGCCGACCCGCAAATCGGGCTTGGCGAATACATCCGCATTCTGCCTATCGTAGCGCCAGCCCGTCATTCCATCCCGACCGAACGGAGGAAGGTCCAACATGCTGCGCAAATACAATCCCGAGGGCATGGTCGCCCCGCTCAGCCCCTACAGCCATGCCTGCGAGGTGCCGCCGGGCGCCCGCTGGCTGTTCATCGCCGGCCAGATCGCCATCGCCGATGACGGCTCGATCCCGGCCGGCATCGAGGCCCAGACCGACATGATCTACCAGAACATCGGCAAGATCCTGAAATCGGCCAATATGGGCTATGAAGACCTGGTGTGGGTGAACAGCTTCCTCGCCGATATCGAGGATCGCATCGTCTTCAACAAGACGCGCGCAAAGTATCACGGCGACGCCAAGCCCGTCTCCGCCTCGTCCTTCGTGAAGATGCTGGTGAAGCCGGAACTCCGCGTGGAGATTCAGGCCATCGCCGCCAAGGTGTGACGGCATCGGGCGCGCCGGCCTGCCCGGCGCGCCCGCCCGTTCAGACGAAGCCGGGCATGCCGCACAGGCCGCCGCAGGCCGCCTCGCGCCGCATCGTGCCGACCGACAGCAGGACGACCGCCGCCGCGACGCCATAGCTGCTGACGCCGACCAGGGTCAATGTGAGGACCAGCACGAACAGCAGCATGCCGAACCCTTCCTGCCAGATCGTCAGGAAGCGGTTGGCGACCATCCGGAAGCGGGCCCGCTCCACCACATACAGCACCGCGAAGTAGATCAGGTTGGCTGCGGCGAACCAGCCATACCAATAGGACGCGCCCGGATAGGCGCCGCCGCGCGCGATGTCCCAGTCTTCCATGACCCCGAAATACAGTGCCGCCGTCATGAAGCCGGTGGCGATCAACCAGGCACGCATCCCCTTGCCCCCCTTTGCTAGTCCTCGCCCTGCCCCGCCGCGGCCTGGGCGCCGAGCACGCGCGCCGCAAGCGCCGCTTCCAGAAAGGCGTCCAGATCGACGTCCAGCACCGCCTGGCTGCTCGCCGTCTCAACGCCGGTCCGCAAATCCTTCACCATCTGATAGGGGTGCAGGACATAGGAACGGATCTGATGGCCCCAGGCGATGTCCGTCTTGGCGTCGTGCT